>NZ_JBFHGM010000060.1:0-21325 GCF_041583095.1 Draconibacterium sp. | reverse complement strand
TGTCTCTAACTTTTCGCAAAGCGCCAGAACCAGTTCTGCAGGATTTTCGGGAATTACATCCAGCAAATCGCCGCTTTTATAATTTCCGGCTGCTTCCGGGCATTCAAATTCCAGGTGATACGTGGAATTGTTTTCGGCATCATGCGAAAGCAGCTCGCGCTTCTTTAACGTGCCATGATACCATTTTGAGCTTTCCAACTCGATTTCATTGGTCAACTCTTCTCCCGTTTTTAAACGAGTCAGCACCTCTTTTATCCACTCCACTGCCGGCTGTGCAAACTCTTCGTCGCAATCTTTTCGTGGCAGTATTTCTTTTGCGCCCAGCTCCAGTAAACGACTCTCCAATGTTTTTCCGGCCTCACAAAAGCTGTCGTAGCTTGAATCACCCAAAGCACAAACGGCAAACTGCAGTTGTTCCAAACCAGGCATATCGGCTGCCTGCAACTGCCTGTAAAACTTCCTTGCTTTTACCGGCGGCTCACCATCGTCGTGCGTGCTTACCACCAGCAACGCGCGCTCCACATCTTTTAATTGTTGCGGTTTAACTTTCGACATGCTGCCTATCCGGTGCTCAATATTTTGCCGGCTCAGCTGCTTCGCCAGTTCTTCAGCCACAGTTTTTGAGTTGCCCGATTTTGTGCCGTACAAAACCATAAGCGGTGCCGATTCTACCGGATGCGAAAAGAGATTTTTGAAAAACATATTTACAGCTTCGACTGTAACAAATGCGCTTGCCGATTGCTTTTTCTGCGTTTGTTGTACCACACAAAAAAACCGGTAACCGGCAAGCTGGCACTCACCAGTCCCAGTATAAAAACGAGTATTTTTCCGGGCAAACCCCAGATTGCGCCCGTGTGTAAATCGTAATTCATATGATCGAGCTTATCGGCAAACCCAGCCTCATCGTATTTTTCCACTTCCAGTAGTTCTAAGGTGTAACGATCGAAAAAATACTCATCGTGATGATAATAGCGCCCCTGGTGTTTATACAAAACCACTTCAATGGCATCGTCGGCCTCGCGTAATTGCGGGGTCATATAAATGCGTTTCGGATTTGGGTATTGTTCCAGTGCCAGGTAAAAGGCCCTGTCGATGGCCGGAATGCTGTCAGCAGTTACCGAAGAAGCCGGCGGAACAATAGAGTGCGGGTGCTCGTGAGCAGCTTTGCTCTCCCCTCCTGATGCCACATAATAAACGCCCTCTTCGAACCACTTAAAACTCCACACCAAACCGGTGCAGGCGATGATCAGTAAAAACAAGGCAGCATAAAACCCGGGTACATTGTGCAAATCAAGGTTCAGCCGTTTCCACCCTGCCGACCATTTTATACGGAAACTCCTTTCGCGGTTTTTGGCGTTCCATTTCACCGGCCACCACATAATAATTCCGGTAATCAGTAGCACCACAAACAGCAGAACACCAATTCCCACCACCGGTTTCCCGATGGCCGGCGGGAGCCACAGGAAGCGGTGTCCTTTTATGATGAACTTAAAGAAATTAAAACCACCATGCAAAACTCCTTCCTTTTTGTGCAGCATTTCCCCTGAATAAGGATTGAGGAATACCACGCCAAAATCGCGCTCACCATTTTCGGTATAATAAAACCCCACCGCAGCTGCGCCCGTTTCGTCTTCGTATGTCAATCCCGACGGTGTTTTCCCCGGCATGTAAAACGAGGCAGTGTCAACCAGTTGACTGGGTGGTACAAAGGCCTGGTTTTGCGCTTCAACGGTTCGCCACGGTTCCACGGCTTTCATTATTTCGTTTTGAAAGACATAAATGCAGCCGGTTATACTCACAATAAAAACGATTAGGCCCGAGCCTAAACCCAGCCAGAGATGTAACTTTCGAACAAGCGCTTTCCAGTTTTGCATGTTTTGCAATAATTTTTTAATGTTTCGAATCAAAAGTTGAGCTCGTAATTGATAGCTGATTTCCTCCATTTTTCACCTCGATCCTGAAGGAAGAAAGCGAGAAAATCCTTGATTATCCTTTAGGCTTTGAGGTAAAATCAAGGGTTTTACCTTATAATGTTGTTCAACTTTTGATTCGCATGAATTTTAAAAAGGGATCTCCATGCCCCACATAGCGGAACACGGAGATCAGTTTATGAACTACAAGTGTTTTTAGTGTCAAATTAAAATTTAAAGAAACCGGCAGTGAAATTGGCCTGCACTTCGGCCCCTTTTGTTGCCGTGTAATTTACCGGATCGATTTGATAGACATATGAATTTACATCTTCAGGAACAATCATGTAAATGTGCTGGCCATCGTATAAACTTGTTGATGCCAGTTTACGACCCAATCCTGAATGCTCCGGCACTCCGCTGATATAATCAATTGTTTTTGCCGAAAGATCAAGAACAGCGGGTTTTAACGGACCATCTGCCCATGCCGACTGCTCGCTTCGTTTTGCGGTATTCATTTCAACAAAAACTTTGTTGTTTCCCAAATAAACAAGGTGCGCTGTCGTCAGACTGTCGGTAACGGTATTAAAATCGAAGATGTAGTTGCTGTCGAATTCGCTGTCGCCACTGTTAATACGCAAAATCGCAGGATCTTTTGTAAACTGGCTAAATCCATTGGCAGGATTGGTATGCGACAAGGCATACACATTCCCGGTTTCGTCTTTTATCAATCCTGATTTTGTACCAAAACCTCCGACCGGGCCGGTACGATTGTCTTCAATAACTTTTACAAACTGCAACCCGGGATAGCTAAAAACGGCTACCTGAGCCACATCGGTGTGCGCAGTGGCATAAGTGGTTGGGTCGCTGATGTAAAAACTTACAAACAGGTAATCGCCACTTTGTACCATTCCCGAATACGACGGGCCGGATTGATCTGTAATTTCAGAAACGGCAGTACTTACCGAGCTTTCGGCAGTTACTGTTTCAGCATTAATACGATGCAGTGTAATCACATCCGACGATGATGCCATTTCAATCGCCA
The DNA here is from genome assembly GCF_041583095.1 of Draconibacterium sp. Lineage (NCBI taxonomy): Bacteria > Pseudomonadati > Bacteroidota > Bacteroidia > Marinilabiliales > Prolixibacteraceae > Draconibacterium > Draconibacterium sp. The sequence goes on along the minus strand of NZ_JBFHGM010000060.1, from coordinate 18,373 downwards.
ATAACATTCCGTCTTCAGCTTCCACAACGTCCTGCAGGCTGTTGCCAAACGACGAGTTTCCACCGGTTTCCACCAGTTCGCCATCGGTATTTTTTTCCAGTGCAATAATATCGGTCAACTCAAAACCTCCGGTGGCATAAATACGATCGTCAACCTGGTTGTAGGTATAATACCCCAAATGATCGATGCCCTGCCCAACGGCCGAAAGGCTTCCGCTCATTACACCTTCGAACAACACGGTGTAATAAGTGTAATTTCCGTCGGTGCCCTGGTAAGCCAGGCTCAAAGCATAATTTGCATCGCCGGTAATCACTTCCGGCACTTCGTTCTCATCGCTACAAGCGCTAAACAACAGCGTTCCTACTGCCAGTATGGCAGTCATGGTTAATTGGGGTAATAGTTTTACTCTTTTCATATTTTTGAATTTTTATTGAATATTCTAGATCGTATACCGGAGCTTGATGCTAAACGAGCGTCCGGGTTTTTGTAAGTAATATTTGTCGTAAAGTTTCTCGTTGAATAAATTGCGGCATTCGGCGGCAATGTTGTATTTACCGTTCTGTAGCGAATAGCTGAGTTCGATATCGTGTGAAATCTGGCGCGGAATGATATACTTGTCGCTGCCGGCCCCGAGTTCAGTCCAGGTTAAAAAGTATTTCTCCACAAAATTTACAAAGTAGTTGACGTTTAGCGTTGAACCATCGACCAGTACATTTTTAGCTGTTGCTCCGGCATTAAAATTGGCAAACAAATACGGTTTGTTGGGTAAACGAAAACCATAGTGGTAATTGGTTTGCCAGCCCGAACCTGTGTACGATTCGTTGTAGATTAGCTTTGCGCGGTCCGTAATATCCTGGTAGGTTACGTTGGCCCCTAAATGGAAAACATCCTTCCAGGCGTATTGCAGATTTCCTTCTACACCCAACACACGTGTGTCGCTGAGGTTATCGTAACGTGTTTGTGGGCTGGAAACCGTAACAACGGTATAGATCAGGTCTTTTGCCTCGCGGTAGATCAAACTACTTCCGATGGACAAATGATGGTTACCCGGTATTTGCGCGGTAAATGCCGCCCCCAGGTTTATGTTATCGCTTTGCTCCGGCCCCAGATCAGGGTTGGCCTCCACAAACAAACCATCGCCAAAAATTTCTTCGGGCATCGGCATTCGGGCAGTATGCTCGTACGAGAATTTCAACTGCAATTCCGGCATCACAAAATAGCTGGTTGCCAGTCCGTAGCCGAAATTGAACTGTTTGTTATCCACCGCCTCAACACGCTGGGTTTCCAGTGCAAAATCAAATAGTTTTGAAGTGGAGGCATGAATGTGATACATTTTTCCGAACAGCGTGGTACTCCATTTATTATTCAAATCAAATTTATAAGCCAGGCCCAGTACCTGTTTGGTCAGGTCTTTAGGAAAACGATTGGCCGGTTCATCGGGGTGTTCGGTATCGTGTGCTTTTCGGTGGAAATAGTTGAGCGAATAATTTAATGCCAGCGAACTTCGGGTGCTCAGTGCATAACCGGCATTTAGCTGGGTATTAAAGTCCGTTTCGTCAAATGTGGTGAAAGTGCGGTAAAACTCTCCATCGGTCGACCGCTCACCATTCGAGGTATAAATTATCGATTGTTCTCCCAGCCAGTTGTATCGCACCCCCTGCATCGTGTCGATCACTTCCGACTTGCTAAAGTTCAGGGCGCTGTAGAGACTCACATCCAGTCCTTCGGTCAACAGATCTTTTTTATTGTAGCGAAGTGTCGGCATCAGTGAACGACTGTTTCGAACAATACCACCGTAAACGGTATTCATGGTGGCGCCGTGTTGTACCTGCTTATCGTTTGCCGAAAACATAACTCCTAAAAGCAACTGGTCGGCAAATGATTTATTCACTAGGCCCGTTTCCAGTTTTAGTGACCCAGAACGGTAACGATCGTGAAAACGACGCCCCCAGGCGGTGTCCACAACCGTATTGTTTTCCACAATACGCGCCCATACTTTATAATCGTTGTCGGAATAATTGTAAAACAAATTGCCGCGTAGAGTAAAGCCTGTTTCCTCGTTGGTATAAGCGCCATTCAACGACGTCCGATGGGTATTAAACGATCCGTAAGCATACGATGCATCGAGATAATTATTGGTGCGGTTGGTAATGATATTCACCGCTCCTCCCAATGCATCGGTACCCAGCCAAACCGGAACCACGCCTTTGTACACGTCAATTCGCTCGATCATATTTACCGGCAGATCGCCCAGTGTCATCGATCCGGCGTTATCCATCGGAATTCCGTCCATAAAAAACTTCACCTGGTCGCCGGAAAAACCGTTTAGTGTGAAACTCAGATCGGAGCCCAGTCCTCCTTCTTCCTGAATACGAACACCCGGAATTCGATCCAACACCGATTTTGCATCGCTGGTACTGTTGAACAATTCTTTGGTAGATACCGAAGAAACCTGGTAGGCCTGCTCAATTACACGCCGTGTAGCGGATTTCCCACTCACCACCACATCGTTGATCATGTAATTTTCAGGCACCAAAACCAGTTGCAAGGCAGGCGACTTTTCGTCTTTTACCTGCACTTCCCGGTTAAGCGATTGAAAACCGATGCAGCTCACCTGCAACTTATATATACCGGATGAAATATTTTGAAAAGTGAATTCCCCGTTGATATCGGTGGTTACACCTTTATTGCCCGGATTAAGAACCAGATTCACTCCCGGCAGTGTTTCGCCGTCAGCCGTTTGAACAGTACCGGCGAGCTCCACCTTTTCGGCAGATTGCGCCCAAACATTTTGCTGTAAAAGCAAAACCACCGATAAGCTCAGTAGTATATTCTTAAGTTGATTATTTCTAGAAATTGTTTTTACCCTCATTGTTTTCACGAATTCTATCAAAGTAGCGTTCGCAAAAATAGAGGGATACAAAAGGGTGCACAATCCCCTATTGTAGTGAAATCAGGTGCTGCCACAGATCGGACAGGCAGCACTTACATATCACATAAAAAAAAGATTGTCAGCATATTACCGGCAACGAATTTAATATTTTCAGAATTTTGCATCCCCTGTTTTGGGGATTATGTTATTACAGGCCAAAACCAATGTGCAATCCCAAACTTAAATGCACATGCTCGAAATTATAACCCAGCTCTACCATTGGCCCCATGTGGATATTACCGACCTGAAAATCGTAGGCTGTTTCGAAGTGCAGGGCGAAGTTTTTCTCCTCCCAGTCTTCGCCTTCAAAAGCAATTCCGGGCGTTAAGGCAAAATGAAGCCGGTCGACAGGAGTATAACTACCAACCACTCCAATGGTATTATGGGTATGTTCGTCGAAAATACGCTCGTAGGCCAGTCCCATTCCAAAATTCGAATGACCGATATTTCTGACAACATGAATATGCAAACCATAACTAAGCTCTTCTTCTCCGAAAAAATACACGAGAGAATTTCCAATTCCTATTTCGGTTTTGTGTCCGTGTGTATGGTCGTGGTGTTCATGATCATTATGATCGTTGTGCTCCTGGGCGTTAACATTCAATACAAAAAACAGGGCAATAATGCCGCTTAACAAACTATAAAAACTTTTCTTCATTTTCTAAATCATCTTACTATCCAAACAGTCTCAGTCCAACATATAAGTTTGAAAAATGTTGAGCGTTGTTTACTATTTTGCGAAAATAACTAATTTTATACCTGTAAAACTTTTGCATGTTTAAAATTAATTTGGATTCCGTGAAGTAAATAACCTTTGGCAGCCGGCCTTTGGTTATCCATTCGTTAATCGCTGACAATTTCCTGTCAGTGGTATTTTATATCTTTTTATTCGAAACCGCCTAAAACCCAAAAGCATTAGACAACGTGGGTTTTGGCACAATATTTAAAAAAATGAGTAACGATAATTCATCTATACACGAATTCGATTTAGGTTTAATTTGCGAATATTTCTCTCACCTCGAACGCCAGGGGTCGGGAAGCCCGGAAGTAACCATTAAAGCATTGAGTTTTATTGACAAGCTTGACAAAGGAGCAAAGATTGCTGACCTGGGCTGTGGCACCGGCGGGCAAACCATGATTTTAGCGCAACATACACCGGGGCAAATAAAGGGGCTCGACCTCTTCCCCACTTTTATCGACCTGTTTAATAAAAATGCACAGAAGCACAATCTGCAGGAGCGCGTAAAAGGGATTGTTGGTTCGATGGATCAGCTGCCTTTTCAGGCGGAAGAATTGGATTTAATCTGGTCGGAAGGTGCCATTTACAACATTGGTTTTGAACGTGGCCTGCGCGAGTGGAAAGCGTTTCTGAAACCGGGAGGATACGTAGCGGTGAGTGAAGCATCGTGGTTTACCGAGGAGCGTCCTCAGGAAATACAGGATTTCTGGATGGATGCTTATCCCGGCATCGATACTATTCCGAATAAAGTGGCACAAATGCAGCAAGCCGGTTATGTACCCGTGGCATCGTTTATTTTACCCGATAACTGCTGGCTCGAGCATTTTTATACGCCACAAGTCAGGGCACAGGAAACATTCCTAAAAGAACACGCCGGTAACAAAGCTGCCGAGGGTTTTATTGCCAACCAACGATACGAAGAAGAATTGTACCACAAGTACAAGGATCTTTATGGCTACGTGTTTTATATTGGAAAGAAGATTTAACGGGAATAAAGGCCGTCAAGCATTTTTGACGGCCCTTTCAACACCCGGGATACGTTTCTGGAGTTTTAATGATTTTAGCACAGATGCAAATTCAGCTGCACCCCGATTCAAATATCGTTTTCTCATATTTTATTACCTTGGGTGCCAAATCTGTTCATATGTTAAAAAAAGTTCCGCATACCTACGTCATCATATTTTTTCTGATTGTTTTTTGTGCTTTGCTAACCTGGATTATCCCCGGTGGTCAATTTGAACGTGAGAGTGTTGTTGTTAATGACGTTGAACGCAGCGTAATACAAACCGGTTCGTTTCATAAAACCGACAGCCATTTACAGACATGGCAGGTTTTCTCGTCATTTTTCGATGGATTTTTGAGTACCTCGAATATAATTGCGCTTATTCTATTGATCGGTGGTTCGTTCTGGATTCTTAACGACAGCAAGGCAATCGACATTGGTATCTATACTTTTCTGAAGCGCTTAAAACGGCTTGACCGATTGAAAGTACTTTCTTTTGTTGGCGTGCATAATATTGTTTTTGTTTCTATAATGACCATCTTCAGCTTGTTTGGGGCTATTTTTGGCATGAGCGAAGAAACCATCGCATTTACCATCATTTTTGTTCCGCTGGCCATATCTATGGGTTACGACTCGATAGTTGGTGTTTCGCTTTGTTTTATTGCTGCAGCGATGGGTTTTGCCGGTGCCTTTTTAAATCCGTTTACCGTTGGTGTTGCGCAGGGACTATCGCATATCCCCCTGTTTTCAGGTTTGGAATACCGAATTCTGATGTGGGCGGTAATCAACTTTTTTGGCTTTGCATTTATTCTGCGTTATGCTGCCAAAATTAAAAAAGCCCCTACAAAGTCAGTTGTGCACGAAGATGATGCCTACTGGCGATCGCGCAACGAAACCACAGATGTAAAAATTGAAAAGATAAAACCTACAGCCGCCTGGTTTGCCCTGACGGTAATTTCTGTTGTAATTATCGTATTCTCCATCACTATCCCGCAAAGTTCAATAACCATTGGGAACAATGTATTTTCTGTTCCGGCCATTCCGGTGGCAACGGTGCTTTTTATTGTTATGGGCGTTTTAACCCTGTGGAGGTCGGTTCAATATTTTATTCTAACCCTGCTCACGTTCACCATCGTTTTCCTGGTAATTGGCGTTATGGGGCACGGCTGGTATATTAAAGAAATTGCAACCATCTTTTTTGCCATGGGAGTTTTTGCAGGCATTGCGGCCAAAAAATCGCCCAATACCATTACCAAACTTTTTTTGGATGGCGCCAAAGACATTCTTCCGGCTGCAATGATCGTTGGCCTCGCCCGCGGAATAGTGGTGATTCTTGAAGACGGACAAATTATTGATACCATCCTGTTTTATGTTTCCAATTCGATGCAAAACTTCGGCGAAGTAGGAACGGTAGGAATTATGTACCTGATACAAACCATGCTAAATGTGTTTATCCCTAGCGGATCGGGACAGGCGGCCTTAACGATTCCTATTATGTCGCAGATATCGGATTTGATTGGAATTTCGCGCCAGACTACTGTAGTAATCTTTCAACTGGGCGATGGTTTTACCAACATGATTACGCCTACAAGTGGTGTATTAATCGGGGTTTTGGGCGTAGCACGTATACCTTACGAAAAGTGGTTTAAATGGGCGGCTTCGTTTACCTTAATGCTGATAGTTATTGGTTTTTTATTGATCTTACCAACTGTTTTCATGGAGTTGAATGGGTTTTAGATCCGAAAGAAAACCACAATGACACTAAGAACACTAAGAGTTCAAAAAACTTATTCAATAACTTTGGGGGCTTTGCATTTTTCGTGGAAAGATATTTAGGATATTAAAGGAGGAAGCAAAAGGACATAAAAAAAGCCCGCATAAGCGAGCTTTAATGTCTTTATGCTGAGCGGACTATTCTTCAATAGCAATTGCCTCAACCGGACAAACTTCTGCGCATGAGCCACAGTCTGTACAAAGCTCTGCATCAATGGTGTAGATATCACCTTCTGCAATAGCGTCAACCGGGCACTCATCGATACAAGTACCGCATGCGATACATTCGTCTGAAATTTTGTATGCCATAACAATGAATTTTAAAGTTAAACATTCTCGTTTTCAGCAAAAGTACAAAGTTTGATATAAAATCAAAGTTCAAAAAACATTTTATTCACATGTTTTACAAAAACCGCCCCAAAACAACTAATATTCAACACATTACTACCTATGCACATATTAATATTCAATTAATCTTCTTTTTGTTAATTTTGCTATTACAATTGTAAAACAATGGAATCAGCTAATATACTTCTTGCACTTGCCCTGACTTTGTTTGCCGGCCTCTCAACCGGTATCGGCAGTGCTATTGCATTTCTGGCAAAACGTACTAACACCAAGCTTCTTACGTTATCGCTGGGATTCTCTGCGGGAGTTATGATCTACATTTCCTTTGTCGAAATCTTTCAGGAAGCCAGAGAAAGTCTTATTCACCATTACAACGAATTTGAAGGAACATTATACACTGTAATCGCTTTTTTTGGTGGTATGTTGCTTATTGCGCTGATTGATAAATTTATACCCAATTTTGAAAACCCGCACGAAATTCGGGGGATTGAGGAGATGGACAATAAAAAAGCGGCGTACAAGTTTAACCGCCTTTACCGCATGGGCTTAATGACTGCCCTGGCGGTTGGTGTACACAACTTTCCGGAGGGGATTGCCACATTTATGTCGGCCATCACCGATCCGGCTATGGGTGTTGCCATTGCCATTGCTATAGCCATTCACAACATTCCTGAAGGAATTGCAGTTTCGGTGCCTATTTATTACGCCACCGGCAGTCGTAAAAAGGCTTTTTTCTATTCCTTTTTGTCCGGGCTGTCAGAACCAATAGGAGCTCTGCTTGCCTATTTTTTGTTAATGCCGTTTATGAACTCGGGAAACCACGAAGTAATTTTTGGTGTAATTATGGCCGGGGTTGCCGGAATTATGGTATTTATTTCGCTCGATGAATTGCTTCCTTCTGCCGAAGAATACGGCGAGCACCACTTAGCTATTTACGGCTTAACGGGTGGAATGGTAGTGATGGCGATCAGTTTATTGTTCCTGATTTAGCATATCAACCTGCTTTTGCAGATGAGCTTTCTGATAAAATTTTTCGTGGGCGAAATTCAGAAACTTCAGGATTTTAAAGGCATTGAATTTTTGGAAGAAACGTACCTGAAAAGTTTCCAAACGCGAACAATTGTTGTTTAAATCCTCCAGCTCAATACTAAATTTGTCCAGTTCAAGAAATTCCTTCACCGGCTTATTTAAATTGTTCAAAAACTCCACATAATCGTTTGGGTGAATTTTAAATAAACGATCTTTTTGAGCAAAAAACTGCTGCAGGTTTTTAAACGCTTCGAAATTGTATGTAAGTGTCAGGTCTTCCTCCCCTTTCATCCATTTTTGCAAAATCGGGCCGGTACCAAAAGGCACCCGGTTCGATAATCGTGCCGATGGATAAACTTTTGTCGATGTGATTTCTCCAACCCGGCCAATCTGTACCAGGTTTTGCAGGAAGTAAAAATCTTCGCCTGCCTGTCGTCTGTTCATTCCTCCCCGTTTAACGTAAGCTTCAGCTTTTACGGCAAAGGCAGAACCAATGGTGAAGAGCGAATACGGATATCCGGAATAATGAAGTGCCCTTTTATAATAATCCAGGTACAGTTCGTAAAGCTCAATCCCCTCGCGGTGCTTTTCATCCAGTTCTTGTTTTTGATGTTCAAAAGCCAGTGTAGCGCCTACCTGTTTCGGGTGTTCCCAGAAATGCCTCTCAATCTCAACCAGGTAGTTTTTTGCCACCAGTGTATCGGCATCCAACGACACTAAAATTCCAACCTTATTATCGTTAAGATTAAATCTTCTGATGGCTTCATCCATTCCCTTTTTGCGCGCCAATCCGGCTCCTGCCCATTTTTTGTTCAGGTTTATGGGGCCAACAGCATAAAACCGAATGCCACTTTTATGGTTCGCCGCAATCCATTTATCAGTGTTAGCCTTTGTTTGAGAATTTAAGCGAATGGTTTCTTCATCGGCCACTTCCGATTGGTTGATAAGCAGAATTACTTCAACCATACACCCCGGCAAATCACATTCATTGAGCGAGTTCAAAGTTTTCGTCAACTCCGTTTCGCGTAAACTCGGAATAACAACAATTATTCCCGGCGCTGCTTCGGGCAACTCATTGATGAGTTTTTTGTGCTGATTCTTTTTCAGGTATTTATCGGCGAACATAGGACAAAGCTAAAATAAAAAGCAAAAAAAATCCGGGCGCTAACCCGGATTTCCATTTATGTTTATGTTGTATTATTCTGTTTTTGTGGCTTCGTATTCTTCGTTCAAGGCCTTTAAAACATCGGCCGTAATATTATTTACCTCAGGGCCAACTAATACGTTTGCACCATTTAAAATGTAATCGTAACCGGCTTTTTCATTGTAACGATCCAGGTAATCCATCATATTGTCCAGGATTTGATTGTTGTTGTCCTGCTGGATTTTAGCCAGTTTTGTAGACAGCTCCTGATCAAGCTTTTGAATTTCCTGCTCTTTACCCAATAAACGATCACGTTCCTGAACAGCACGTTGTTCAGTCAAAAAGCCCCCGCGCTGAAGTTTTTCCTGGAAAGCAGCCGCTTCCTTTTCAAACGACTGGCGTTTAGTTCCGTACTCAGTAGTATAAGCTTCCTGTTGTTTGGTAAACTCATCGTGCAAATCTTGCGATAAGGTGTAATTTAAAAGCACTGAATCGGCTTTAATATAAGCGATTTTCAAATCGCCGCCCGTTCCGGCAGCTGCTTTAATTGGTGTTCCTTCACTGGCGCCGTTACCTGTAAAATGTAAAACGTACAAAACTGCAACTGCAACAAAAAGCACTACACTAATTACTAACGATGTTCCTTTCATCTTTTTTATTTTTTACTTCATCAATATACTGAATTTAAGTCGCGCTACGGGCAACTGTAATCTTCAATAAATTTTTAGGTTCAACTTTTTAAATCCCGACAAAGATACTTTTTTAGCGGAAATGCCCTACTCTAATTAACAATTTTTTCATGTTATTAATAATCAATAAGTTCTATAAAAAAGCTGCCTAAAATCATGATATGCCAATGATAAACGTCATTGCACGAGGGGAGTCTCGCATAGTATTTTTATGCTGCGAAAAATAGTATTTACCTAAATTATAAAATGTTGAATAAGTTAATAGCAAATATGCTGCCTTACATGCCCAAAAAACTGGTTTGGGTTTTCTCGAAAAGGTACATTGCAGGCGAATCGATGGAGGAAGGTTTGCTTGCCTCAAAACTATTGAATGAAAAGGGAATTGAAGTTACGGTTGATATTTTAGGTGAATTTATTACCAGACTACATGAAGCAGAAAAAAACCGTGACGAATATCTGGAAGTGATTGAGCGTTTTACTTCGGAGAATGTGAAAGGTAACTTCTCGATAAAACCCACCATGTTTGGGTTGCTTCTGGATAAAGAGGTGTGCTACAACCTGCTTCGCGAAGTGGTTCAGTTCGCTGCGCAAAAAGATTCTTTCATTCGTATTGATATGGAAGACTCGCAATGTGTTGATATAGAATTGGATATTTTCCGCCGTTTAAGAAAGGAATTTCCAAAACATGTTGGTTTGGTGCTTCAGGCGTATTTACGTCGTACCGAAAGCGATTTGATCGCACTGAACGACCTGAACAACGCCAATTACCCGATCAGTTTCCGACTGTGTAAAGGAATTTACGTTGAACCCGAAAACATTGCCTTTAAAGAATACGAAGAAGTTCGCAAGCATTTCCTGAAGGACTTGAAATACATGTTCGAAAATAAAATGTACGTGGGAATTGCTACTCACGATAAATACCTGGTTGAGGAATCGATGAAGATGATCGGGGAAATGAATATCCCGAAAAATATGTACGAATTCCAGATGCTGTACGGGGTAACACCCGAACTGCGCCAGCTGATCGTCGACAACGGGCACAAAATGCGTGTGTATGTTCCGTTTGGCGAAAAATGGTTTAACTATTCAACCCGGAGATTAAAAGAAAATCCAAAAATGGCTCAACATATAATTAAGGCACTTTTTATAAGGGGGTAATTTTTAGGAGTTAAACGGAAAAGGATGGCAGTGCCATCCTTTTTTTTATGCTTCAATCTTTAAAAACTACAATCTCATCAATCGGCCGTTTCGGTACATGATGTACTCCATTTTCATCGCGCCAGTATTTTATGTTACCATCTTTAGCCTCATCAATTACAACCTTTTCGACAGGTTTTCCCAACGCAATAATATATAGTAACTCTTGTTTTTCATTCAGCCCCAGCAATTTTGCTACCTTGGCTTTGTTTACCGACCCAATCATACAACCGCCAAAACCATCTTCAACAGCTCCGAGTAAAATACTTTGCATGGCAATTCCATCGTCGCAGTAATGGTTTTCGGCAATATTCAGGTCTTTAATTACAGCAACATAGGCCACAGGTCGCTCCCCTTCTGCCGGCCCTTTCCAGTTTGTTAAATAGCCGGCCCATCCCAGGAAAGAAAAAATTTTTGCGCACATTTCAGCTTTGGTTACAATGGCATATTTTAACGGTTGTGCATTTCTGCCACTTGCCGAAAGCCTTGCCAGGTCAATCCATTTAGTAATTTGGTCTGAAGAAATTTTTACCGTCTCATCAAACCGGCGGTAACTGCGATTACGGGTTATAAGTTCTTTGATCATGATTTTTGCTTCTTGTTCTGAAGTAAAATTAATAAGCTAAATTCAATTTAAAAGAAAAAAGGATAGAAACTGAGGCTAAAAAAGAATTGCTGACCAAACTTAACCACTAGAAAAAATAACCTCACTCTACCCTTTATCCCAAAAAACGTATTTTGCCTGAAACTATTGCGCCGGCCAACTTTAATAAATGTTAAATACAGTTAATGTACTATTTACTCTACACTTGTATTACATTGGAGGCAATTACAATTATTATTATTAGATTTGTAGAACAGAACAGAATAGGGGTTCTGAAATAAAACCATTCTTATGAATATAAAATTCACGATCGAAAAGAACTCAAATGTTCTGAAATTTCAGCAATTGGTTGACGCCATTCTCGACTCTATCAGTAGGAACGAGTTAAAAGAAGGCGACATGCTTCCTTCGGTAAATCAGATAATGAAAGATTGCCAACTATCGAGAGATACCGTTTTTAAGGCTTATGCCGAGCTTAAAAAACGTGGTGTGGTGGAATCGGTTCCCAACCGGGGTTATTTTGTTACCCGAAAAATTACCAAGATATTTTTGTTTCTCGATACGTTTAAGGCATACAAAGAAGTGCTATATCACTCTATTCTGAACCATTTGCCTAAAAACATTAGTGTTGATTTGCATTTTCATCACTACAACATCGACCTATTTGATAAGATTATTACCGAAAGCGTGGGACGTTACACAAAATATATTGTAATGAATTTCGACCACAAAAAGGTGAAAAGTATTATTGATAAAATTCCGGAAGAACAGTTGCTTATTATCGACTGGAAAATAAATGGCGAAGGTAAATCGAGTGTTTATCAGAATTTTGGTGAAGCCGTTTTCAATTGCCTTGATGAAAATTTAAATGCCATTTCGAAATACAAACGTTTTACACTTTTTTATCCCGATTTTACCTACCACCCGCGCGAGGTTGTGAACCATTTCGAACGCTTTTGTAAAAAATATAACCTAAACCACCGCGTGATAACCACCTTCGAGGAATTTGACTTAAAGAAAGGAGACCTCTATTTTCTGGTGAGCGATCGAACGTTGGCAAAGTTTCTCGATCAGTGTTCTGAAAAAGGATTTGAGCCCGGACAAGAAGTCGGCGTCATTTCGTACAACGAAACACCAATGAAAAAATACGTTAAAGAAGGTATTACGGTAATATCAACCGATTTTACCCAAATGGGGCAAAAAGCAGCCGAGTTTATAGTAAAAGGCAAACCTGTGAATGTTGAAATTCCAACAACCCTAAAACTGAGGTCGTCGCTATAAATATGTTATAAAACATTTTTTTTAAAGTTTGAGATCAAACAAAATAGATTTACTTTTGCACCGTATCAGAACAGAACAGATTAAATAACTAAATAAACAAAATCACTTATAATCATGCACTTATTAGGATTCGATATCGGAAGCTCTTCAGTTAAGGTTTCTCTGGTAGAAGCAAACAGCGGAAACCTGGTAGCTTCATCGTTTTACCCAAAACAGGAAATGAAAATTACCGCACACAAAGCAGGCTGGGCAGAACAAGAGCCTGAACTTTGGTGGGAAAATCTGAAGTTGGCATTAGCCGAAGTTCTCTCAACCGCGAATATTGATAAAGAAAGTATTGAGTCGATTGGTATTTCGTACCAAATGCATGGTTTGGTAATGGTTGACAAAAACCAGAAAGTTTTGCGCCCCTCGATTATTTGGTGCGACAGCCGTGCTGCTGTTTATGGCGACAAAGCTTTTGAAGAAATTGGTGGCCAGCGTTGTTTAACCAACCTGTTAAACTCGCCGGGTAACTTTACCGCATCGAAACTAAAATGGGTAAAGGAAAACGAGCCGGAGACTTTTGCCAAAGTGGATAAAATTATGCTTCCGGGTGACTATATTGCCATGAAACTTACAGGTGAGGCGCAAACAACCATCAGCGGTCTTTCTGAGGGAATTATGTGGAATTTCAAAGAAAACGACCTGGCTACAATACTGTTTGACAACTACGGTTTTTCATCCGATATTATCCCTGAAATTGTACCTACTTTTGCAACATCGGGCCAGCTAAGCGCTAAAACAGCTGCCGAACTTGGCCTTTCAACTAAAACAAAAGTAAGTTACCGTGCCGGCGACCAGCCAAATAACGCACTTTCGCTGAATGTTCTTAATCCTGGCGAAATTGCAACAACAGCCGGAACATCCGGAGTGGTTTATGGTGTAAGCAGCGAAATTAAATACGATCCGCAATCGCGTGTAAACACATTTGCGCACGTTAATCATACTCAGGCCGATCCACGACTTGGCGTTCTGCTTTGTATTAACGGAACAGGTATTTTAAATGCCTGGCTGAAACGAATGGTAGCTGAAGATCTTTCGTATGAAGCGATGAATGACCTGGCGTCAAAAGTGGCTATCGGATCGGATGGCATCTCTATCCTACCCTTTGGAAACGGTGCTGAGCGCGTTCTTCAGAACAAAAATATCGGTTCGCTTTTCTCGGGTATTAACTTTAATATTCATGGCAAAGGACACCTGCTGCGTGCGGCGCAGGAAGGAATTGTTTTCTCGTTTAAATACGGTATGGATATCATGAAAAATATTGGTATCGATGCATCGGTAATTAAAGCGGGTAAAGCCAATATGTTCCTCAGCCCTATTTTCAGAGAAACGCTTGCCGGAATTTCAGGAGCGACCATTGAGCTGTATAACACCGACGGATCGGTTGGTGCAGCACGCGGTGCAGGTGTTGGATCGGGTTATTACAAATCGTTTAACGAAGCTTTCTCGAACCTTAAAAAGCTGGATGTAATCGAGCCCAACACACAGAATATTGCAGCTTACCAGGAAGCTTACGAAAGCTGGAAAGCAGAACTAGAAAAAGCGATAAAATAATTCGCAACTCAAATTGAAGAGAAAATAAAACAGATAAAATAACAATTCATAAAATTATTACGATGGAAGTTTTAAAAGGAAACAAAGAGTATTTTAAAGGAATCGATCAAATTAAATTCGAAGGTCCTGATTCAAAAAACCCAATGGCGTTTAAATGGTACGACGAGAACAGAGTTGTTGGCGGAAAAACAATGAAAGAACACCTGCGTTTTGCAGTGGCTTACTGGCATACTTTCTGCGGAACCGGTGAGGATCCGTTTGGACCGGGAACACAAATTTTCCCCTGGAACGGTGCTGCAGATCCATTAGATGCGGCTAAAGAAAAAATGGATGCGGCTTTTGAATTCATCACAAAATTAGGTGCTCCTTTCTATTGTTTCCACGATACAGATGTTGCCGGCGACGGAACAGTTTTCGAGATTGAAAAACGAATGGAAAAACTGGTTGAGATTGCCAAACAAAAACAAGCCGATTCAGGTGTTAAATTATTGTGGGGTACTGCCAACGTATTCAGTAATCCACGCTACATGAACGGTGCATCAACCAATCCTGATTTTAATGTGGTTGCCAACGCAGCTGTCCAGGTAAAAAATGCTATCGATGCTACAATTGCACTGGGTGGTACCGGTTACACTTTCTGGGGAGGACGTGAAGGTTACATGAGCCTGCACAACACCGATACAAAACGCGAATTGGCACACCTTGGAGAATTCCTTCGAATGGCCCGCGATTACGGTCGTAAACAAGGTTTCACAGGTTCTTTCTTTATCGAGCCAAAGCCAATGGAGCCAACAAAACACCAGTATGATTTCGATGCACAAACTGTTATCGCTTTCCTGAAAGCTAATGGATTGGAAAAAGATTTTACATTAAATATTGAAGTAAACCACGCTACACTTGCCGGTCATACTTTTGCTCACGACTTAAGAATGTCGGCTGATGCAGGTTTGCTTGGATCGATTGATGCCAACAAAGGCGACTACCAAAACGGATGGGATACTGACGAATTTCCAACCAACATTTACGAAGTTACCGAAGCAATGCTTGAGATTCTTCCTGCCGGTGGTTTTACATATGGTGGTATTAACTTCGATGCTAAAACACGTCGTAACTCAACCGATCTGGAAGATATCTTTATCGCTCATATTGGTGGTATGGACGTTTTTGCACGTGCCCTTGTGATTGCCGACAAAATTCTGAACGACTCGCAATACTGCGCTATGCGTGCTGCACGTTATGCTTCGTTCGACCAAGGTAAAGGTGCCGAATTTGAAAGCGGAAAATTAACGATTGAAGATATGTACGCTATTGCCAAAGAAGTTGGCGAGCCTGCTCAGATCAGCGGAAAGCAAGAATTGATCGAACAACTAATTAATTGGTATTTATAATAGCAATTATATACAGCATATTTACTCAGAGTCTTCGGGCTCTGAGTAAATTGCTTTTTATACTTATACCTTAAAACTAAATTTAAACTATTCAAATGAAAGGGCGTAATTCGTTTTATATTGTAGTTATCACAGTGGTTGCTACTTTGGGTGGCTTGCTTTTCGGTTACGACACGGCAGTTATCTCAGGAGCCGACAAATCGATCCAGGCTTTTCTTATTGAAGGACTGGGACTGAACTCGCTGGCACACGGTGCAACTATATCAAGTGCACTTATCGGATGTATTATTGGCGGTAGTATTTCGGGAATACTGGCATCGAAACTCGGAAGAAAAAGAACCTTGCTGCTTGCAGCATTACTCTTCTTTGTTTCGGCTTTAGGATCGGGAAATCCTGAATTCCTGTTTTTTACAAAAGGCGAGCCTACAATGGGCCTTTTATATATGTTCAACTTTTACCGTGTTATTGGGGGTATTGGTGTTGGACTGGCTTCGGCAGTTAGCCCGATGTATATCGGAGAAATTGCACCGGCAGATATTCGCGGAAGGCTTGTGGCCCTCAACCAGTTTGCCATTATTTTTGGTATGCTGGTAGTATATTTTGTAAACTGGGGAATTGCCAGCGGACAATCGTTGGAGTGGATCAACACCGTTGGATGGCGCCGGATGTTTATTTCGGAAGCTATTCCTGCCGGATTGTTTGGTGTGCTGTTATTTTTTGTTCCGGAAACACCACGATATCTGGCGCTTAAAAACCAGGACGACAAAGCACTTAGTATTCTTACAAAAATAAACGGAGCAGAACACGCCAAATTAATTTTTAATGACATTAAACAAAGTGTGCAGAGCCATTCAGGGAAATTGTTCTCTTACGGAAAACTGGTTATAATCATTGGTATTTTGTTATCGGTATTCCAGCAGTTTGTAGGTATTAATGTGGCACTTTATTATGCACCCCGCATTTTTGAAAGTATGGGAGCTGCAAAAGATGCATCGTTAATGCAAACTGTTGTAATGGGGCTCGTAAACGTAGTATTTACTGTGGTGGCCATTTTAACGGTTGACAAATGGGGACGTAAACCGCTGTTAATGGTTGGATCGATTGGTATGGCAGTTGGTATGTTTGCCATCGGTGCACTTTCGTTTATGGAAGTAATTGGTATCGGAACACTAATTTTTATTATTGTGTATACCGCCTCATTTATGATGTCGTGGGGCCCTATTTGCTGGGTTCTGATTTCAGAATTATTCCCCAACAAAATCAGGGGAAAAGCAGTGGCGGTTGCCGTTGCAGCACAATGGGCAGCCAACTACTTTATTTCATCTACCTACCCGGCAATGATGGAATTTAGCGGCGGATTAACCTATAGTTTCTATGGATTAATGAGTGTGTTGTCTTTCATTTTTGTATGGAAACTGGTACCTGAAACAAAAGGAAAAACTTTAGAGGAGATGGAATATCTCTGGAAAAAATAGTTTTTAGTTGAAACGATAAAAAAAACGGGATTTTAACAATCCCGTTTTTTGTTCTCCTCATTTTGGTTCCCAAAAACAACGCTTTGGTGACACAATTTTTTCTTCAGCCTTCAGCACTTTCATTGCTTTATCCACTTCTTTTTTATCCAATCCTGAAGCTTCAGCAATTTCGCCGGCCTTCAACGGTTTTCCGGCTGCCTGCATGGCCGCCAACACTTTATCTGTACTCATTCCCTATTCCTTTTTTTAGGCAAAACGCTCTGAAACAACTTTCCAATCCACTATTTTCCAAAAATCGGCAACATAAGCCGGACGTGCATTTTGCTTGTCCAGGTAGTAGGCGTGTTCCCAAACATCGCAGGTAAATAAAGGCTTTTTACCATCGCGTAATGGGTTGCCGGCGTTACTTGTCTGAACGATTTCCAGTTCGCCGTTTTCATCAACAACCAACCATGCCCAGCCCGAGCCAAACAAAGTAGCAGCTGCTTTCGAGAACGCTTCTTTAAAAGCATCAAACGATCCAAATTTGGCATCAATAGCCGCTTTTAATTCATCCTTTGGCTCTTTACAACCATCAGGATTAAATTGCATAAAATAGAAAGTGTGGTTCCAAACCTGTGCACCGTTATTAAAAATACCACCTTCGGAATTTTTA
Source organism: Draconibacterium sp. (assembly GCF_041583095.1). Classification (NCBI taxonomy): domain Bacteria; kingdom Pseudomonadati; phylum Bacteroidota; class Bacteroidia; order Marinilabiliales; family Prolixibacteraceae; genus Draconibacterium; species Draconibacterium sp. Next base: position 517 of record NZ_JBFHGM010000060.1, on the reverse strand, counting down.
ACAATGTCTTCCAGACTTGCGTTTTCAAACTCCGTTCCTTCCACCAGGTTGTTAAGGTTATTCACATAAGCCTGGTGATGTTTTCCATAGTGGAACTCTATTGTTTTTTCACTTATTACTGGTTCCAATGCATTATTTGCATACGGAAGTTTTGGTAAACTAAATGCCATAATTTTTCTTGTTTAAAGATTACTAATTTTGATTTTTGTCTGCTAAAGGTACAACGTTTTTGGGGCAAAAAGGATTAGCTGGAGGTTTAATTTGGAAGGAGTTTAAATAAAATTTAAGCGAGTTAGAATCGATAAGAAGGTGCTAATAGAGCTTATAGCACTCACAATGAGAATCTTAATTAACATAAAACACTACAAATGGACAATAAAAACCCCGGAGCCTCTGCTCCGGGGAAAAAACCAAAAATCAACTAACCTTTAAACCGCCTGGCGACTTCATCCCAGTTGATGAGATTCCAGAATGCATTCACATAATCCGGACGTCTGTTTTGGTAGTTCAGGTAATA
>NZ_JBFHGM010000059.1:0-21572 GCF_041583095.1 Draconibacterium sp. | reverse complement strand
ATCCTCGGCTACTACTTTTATACCGTGTATTTCGCCCTGGTCTTCGGTGGTTCCATTTGTGTTGGTAATTTCAAGGTTGCTGATTTCCCAAAAAGCGCCGTTTTTCAGCAGCAATACCGTCGACAGTTTTCCTTCTCCCTGTAACACCGGCTTATTCTCAATCCAATCGGTAAATATTTTTCCACTTTCGGGTTCATAAGCAGCCACCAGGTTGGAAAACTCAGCTGTTCCGCTACCTCGCAAAATAAATTGCCCGGTAAATAATTCACCTGCAGCAAAAAGCACCTTACTGCCTGGAGGAAATTTATGATTACTCCACTTTTCAAAATCTTTTTGGGAATTGATGTGAAACACGTTTTCTTTCGATTGAACAACTTCGGTTTCTGTTTTTGTGCAGGCTGATACCTGCAATGTTATACTTCCAAAAACAAGCAGAGCAATTATCCTAACGGTTATTTTATTCATAGTCAGATCGTTTTTGCATGTTTAATTTATCTTAACCAAACAGGAATTGAATCATTTTTAATCCACTCTTCTATTCGTTTATCAAGCTTATCAGGTGTATATTCCGTTTTTCCGGCAGGTATGGCATCGGTTTTTGGTAAATATTGCTGAAGTTGGCCAATCACATCGGCATAACTTGGGTTGGAGGCCAGGTTTACGTGCTCGCCCGGGTCGTTTCGGTGGTCGTATAATTCTTCGCCTCCGTCGCGGTATTTTATATAGCGCCAGTTGTTGCTTCTTACCGAATGGTTTTTATAATACCAGGTGATTAAAACAGGCTTATCCCATTCCATTTCAGGATTTTCGAGCAGAGGTGTCAAACTATTTCCTTCCAGTTTTGGAAGTTCTGGCAGTTGGCATAAATCAAGCAGTGTTGGATAAATATCGAGCAAACTTACCGCTTTATCACAAATCTCGCCTTTGGATTTTATGCCCGGATACGAAAACAACAGAGGAACGCGGGTGGCTTCCTCCCAAAGGGCTTGCTTCCGGAAATGACGTTTTTCGCCTAAATGTTGCCCGTGGTCCGACCATAACACAATAATTGTATTGTCGGCATTCGGACTGTTTTCGAGCGCGGTAAGTACTTTGCCAATCTGGTCGTCGACAAACGAAACGCAGGCCAGGTAGGCGTGTACCAGTTCCGGCAGAATTTCTTCCTTGCGGTTAACGTCGTACCAACCTCCAAGTGGTGTTCTTCCGAAGGCAATGGATTTCCCCATCAACGGGATATCGTTAAATTCATCTTCAGGTACATTGGGAACGATAATTGAATCTTTATGGTACAAATCGAAGTATTTTTGAGGGGCGGTATAAGGTACATGCGGACGAATAAAACCACAGGCCATAAAAAATGGCTTATCCTGTTTTTTTGAAATTTTATCAATCGCCCAGTTGGCAATCTGCTCATCATACATGCCGCCTTCCGGAATCTCATCCGCTGACAGAGGTCCTCCACACAAGGAGTAAAAGCGGTTTACGGGCATGTAGTTTTCCAGAATATTTTCTTCGCCATACAATTGCACCAGTTGTCCGCCATCTTTGGTAAAGGGGTAAAACATTGTTCCGCGGTACCCAAACCCGGCTTTTTCGATATGCTCTTCCATATTTTGTCAGAATTCGGGTGCATAATCGGTCCAGAAATCATCGGTTTTATCCGGGTAATCCGATTTGCCACTATGAAAAACTTTTCCGACAGCGTAAGTATTGTAACCATTGTTTTTGAAGTACTCGGGAAGCATGGCGTGGCTTTCCATAACTTCGCTATAATTTTTACGCATAGCAGCAGTTGATGCATACCAGCCCGAAGTTGTGGGGTGAATACCACTTAACAGGGAGTTACGCGATGCGGTACAAACCGCCTGCGAACAATGCGCATTGGTAAATGCAACGCCCTGCTCAAATAATTTATCCAGGTTGGGCGTAATGGCCTGCTTGTGACCATCAAGGGGGGCTATCCAATCGTTTAAATCGTCGACAGAAATAAACAAGACATTGGGAGCAGATGTCGCGCTCTTTTCTTCAGATGATGAACAGCCCAAAAGAAATAGCAGAAAAAAGTAAACTATATTTATTCGTCTCATAGTCATGTATTTTATTTATTATTCTATAAACAAACGTTTTTATCGTTAACACCGTTATAGCTTCAGCAAAACAACTATTATTAGAACTTATCTAAAGCGTTGCCCACATTATTAGCTACAAGTTCAATCGTATAAGTTCCTTGCGGAATACGAACACGAACCCAATTTTCACCAGAAGCGACATTCGAAAGTTTATTCCCATTTAATTTCACAGACGAAACATCTGAATTATAAAAGGTCACGCTGGCCCCGGACGAAATAATTTTCCCACTACTTCCTTTACCATTTTTCGCTGTATTCATATAAAGTGCAAGCGGAGCATCCGACTTAAAACCATTTTCCATATCCTCACCTGATTTAAATGATGTCCCCTTAACAAAATAAGAAACCAGTTTCCCAGCCAACTTTCGGTAAAAAATATCCTCGGCGTTAAAGGTTTCCTTTTCGTATTTTTCAAGTTCAGTACTACCGGAATTTAAAACCAAATCAACAACTTCTCCCTGCCGGATTTGGCATCCGGAATAAGAACCGGTTGCAATTCTAGTCATGTCACCTATTATATGAGTTTTATCTCCGGGAAATAATACGGTAAGAATATTTGCTTTGTTATCATGGGTTGGATAAGTAGCGTATAAATATTCGGCTCTGTAGTGGTTACCACGACTTTGGTTCACCATTTCTTTTTTCTGAACCGAATGTGACGGGGTGCCTAAAAAGGTTTTAAGTACCGGAGTATTTTCGCCAAATAATACCGGACCGGCATCGCCATCCTCACGCTTAATTTTAGAAAAGTATGCTGTTTTATCCTGAATGATTTGTGTTTTAGCCGTATTCGGATGCCAGACCACATTTACCGAATCACCTCTATTTTCAGTACTTACATGGTCCATCACCACATAATATCCATTCGCATTAATTGTTGGCTGGACAAACAAAACATCTCGGAGGTGCTCGCCTTTTATGCTGGTGCTGTTTGAGGCACGGAAATACTCCACGTTTTCTCCCGTAAAACCTTCCACAATTCCATCGGCTAATTTGCCTGAATGATTTTCGCCTGCGATTAACACGGTATTTGCCGACTCGGCATGGGCATGAATAAATTCGAAAGGCGTAGTAAGCCCCTTGGCACTTACATCGGCATTGGGGCCATCGTAGCCGGCGTTACGAAGCAGAATTTCGCCATAACCCGCCATTCCAATGGCATTAGCTTCATAATGGGTGTGGTATTCTTCCTTTCCGGTTAGCGTCTGAACACTAAGGTACAAGGCATCTCTTGATGGTTTGTTTCCAATTAAAGCGGCATAATTATCAAAAATCCGACTTGGAGCCATTTCTGCATCAGCAATGTTAAACTCAATTGGATTGTTTTGTGCTGCCGAGCCAGCCATAACGATGTACGAGGCCAGATAACCTTTTAGCGTTGCATCATTTAGTCCGGTACCCTCTCGAAGCGTCCACATGGCATATTTATAGGCTTTATCGGAAAAGCGTGCAGCCCTTACGGTGGTTGGCGATACAATTACATCGTCTTCTACCGACCAGGCCACCTGGCTTCCGCGAGAGTCGCCATAAAAAACACACCGGCCAAAAGGTGAATTTTCGTAACCATAAATGGCTTCGTGCATGTTTATCATTCCGCTGTCGGTGTAATATTCATGGTAGCCCATGTATTCCATAATATCAAAGGTGGTATTCTTGGCAGCGCGTTCTTTCACATTAAATCGCTCCATGTTATAACCACCGCCCGAAGGCGATATTCCATCGGGTAAAAAATGAATGCGCAAATCAATATCATACTGCTTTTTAGCCTCTAAAAAATTTGCTTCATCGCCGGCATATTTGTACCAAAGCATACGCATTGCCCATCCGTGAGGCCGCCATTGCTTTAAAACCAATTTGAATATTTTTTTCTCGAAGATTTTCTCGTAGCCGACCAGCACTTCAGGCTCCAGGTCGTAACGAATTACATCCAGCGCTAAAAGCCCGTGAAAAAGCTCGTGCGATGGCACTGAAGAACTGGCAGCTCCGGTGCCAATTTTCATGGTTTTTATTCGGGTTTCGAATTTGTTTTGAATATTGGCTATGTAAGTGGTTTTATTATCCGGATCAAGGATATAGGCCAAAGCGTTTGCCCCCAAAACATCACGTGGAGTCCCCTCTGCTCTTGCCGTTTCAATCGCACTGCTTTTCATCGCACCAAACATTTCCGAGGTGCACGCCAATTGTCTCCAATAAGCATAATCGGTGGTATCTATGATGTTTCCGGAGAAACCTTGTATCGGATTAATTGCAAAACAAATAAATACTACTAAAACTAATTTGAGATAGCTACTAGTAATCTTCATTTTGTCAGTATCACAATGATTTGTAAATTCTTTTTTCACTATTCTTTTCCAATACTTGTTAGCGCAGCGCATTATTTAATTCAGAAATCATTTCGGGAACCAATACAAAAGGATCGTAAGCTTTATTTTTATTTTCAAGCGTTTCAACCGGAAGGTATCCCCTGTAATTGTTTTCGCGCAGGATTTCTATAATTTTTGAAAAATCTGTTCGGATTTCACTTTCCTTTCCAAAAACACTTTCTTTTACTTGCCAGTTAACAGCAAAAGGGGTAACCGCTTTTATGTCTTCATAGGGGTCTTCTGTTTTAAACATTCCGGTATCCAGTATAATACCCACCCAATCCGAGTCAACCGCTTTTAATACTTTAAGGCATTGTTCGCTGGTCTGAATCATGTCACCGTGGTTTTGAATTCCAATCATAACTCCATGTTTCTCTCCAAATTCGGCACATTCTTTAAAACAAGGAATCATCCATTCAGCCACCTCATCCCATTTGTTTTCGTAACCTTCGGGGATTTTCCCGGCAAATAAACGAATAACCGGAGCGCCTAACCTGGACGCTACTACGATCCATTTTTTTGCCAATTCAACTCCTTCTTGTCTTACTTCTGGGTCAGGTGATGCAAAATCGTTTCTTATTCCTGTACCTGAAATATCGATTCCCAGCAGAAAAGCTTTTTGTTTGAAGGCAAACAAGTAGTCGTCAGAAGGAACTTCAGGATAAGCGGAGAAATAATATCCGGTGACATCTATTGCTTTTATATTTTGTTCGGCACACCAATCCAGCAAATCAAACAGGGTGAATTTAGGATTACCCTCCTCATCTTTTGAAAGCAATATTTTATTAAAAGAATAAGCATTTAAACTTGGAACAATGCTGGCAGGGCCACTACGCTTTATTTTATTCTGAGCGAAAGATGTATTCGAAACACATACTACTAACAGCAAATTCGTAATGAAAACAAAAGACAGAAACCAATATTTACTATTTCCCTGAAGCGGATTTTTAATTTTATTTTCCATCGTTGGTATTTTAGATTAGATAAGTTTTATTGTTTTACGCTCAACAACAATCATCGGGTAATCAGCGAGTAGGGCGTTCTCAAAAATACATGCTCCTTCCTCGTTTACAATTTCCATTTCATATACCTCGCCTGTTAAAGGATCGAGCAGGACGGGATCGGTGAAATTGATTCCTTCTATTTCGATATTAACTTTTGCCAGCTGGGGTAAGTGCTCCTGCGCATTCCAGGGTAACCACCAGGCTACCAGGCTATTTCCCTCATTATCGGAATATGTAGCCATCAGCGGAACGGATGGAAAGGCGTCGTCCACCGAAATTCCGTAAAAAACACCTTCATCCAGAATTTCAATTTTGTATTCAACCGGATTGGGTTTATACTCCGGTTTCCAAACGGCACACAAATTTTGATAGGCATAAAATGCCGGTTTCTTCTCAAAGTTAGGATTGGTTAATAAACATTTTTCGTTAACGCCTTTTGTTCGTACCCGCGAACCACCACGTTCCGGATATCCAAATAGTTTATCGATGGGACGCAGGTTTGTTCGCTGTTGCTTTTCACCTTTGCCGCTGGTATGCACCAGTTTAAAATAGTTGCTTAAAGTGGCTTTGCAGAAATAGGTATCAACAAAACTTTGGCGTAAAAGCCATTTGGCCTGAATGTTTAAACCCCAGGGAGCACGCCCCCTGAAATCGCGGGTACTGCTATGCGACGGATAACCACATTCGCCTTGCCAGAGTTCAATTTCAGGATTATAACTGTTAATTACATCCCACAATTCAATGGCTTTATACACTCTTTCTTCGGGAACTGCGCCATAGTTGTGGTACGAAATAATATCGATAATTTTATCGGCCCCCACGCTTAAAAAATCATTGGTAAATTCCGGATTAATACCCGCCATCGATCCGCCAATTATTTTACACCCCGGATCGGTTTGTTTTATAAGCTCAGCCGTTTTTACAAGCAAGTGTCCGTATTCTTTTCCATCGGGTGTTGAGCCCCAATAGTTACGATGATTGGGTTCGTTCCACACTTCCCAGTAATCAATTTTATCCTTGTAACGTTCAACCGTTGCTTTTACAAAAGCAAGAAATGCTTCCATTGCCATGGGATCTTTTATGGGTGGTTCTGGCCTGTATCCATAAATTTCGGCCAGTTTGGGGTCGTCGTAAGTTGTTAACTTCGAATATAACTCGTTACCTCTACCTACGGTTATAAACGGAGTTATCCCGTTTTTCAGGGCAACTTCAAAAGCTTTGTCGGTAGCAGACCAATCGTAAACCCCTTTCTCACGTTCAATTTCATTCCATCCTGCCCCCAAGCGTGTCCATTTTACACCAATTTCAGCAGCTTGTGCAACCAGGCTATCTACCAAGGTACCCGCCTGAATGCCAAAGGGAGATGAAGCGACTTCAGAAGAATTCTTTGTTTCTATATTACCTATTTTATTATTGGAAATCAGATTAGAAGACTCTTTTACATTGCATGAAAACACTGTTAAAAGCAATATAATGAACGCATTCAAATATTTTGTCTTTTTCATTTTAGGTATAGTTTCAGTTGGTAAATTTTTATAACATGTACAAATATTAAGCGGAATCGTCACATATAAATTGTGGTTTAATCTTAGTTCTGTTTTGCCTGAATTTCAAACATTTTTTGAGCATAGCGTTGCCCCAACAACTGCTGACTTGCGGCATCGAAATGTGTACTATCAATAGTGCCGGTTCCTTCAGAAGAAACCACACCACAACCTTGTAATTTATTGGGTAAGTCGAGAATCATCTGATTAAAACCGGCTCGATTTTCTTTGTCGCCAGATAACTGACCAGCTACAAAAGGTAAGTTCTTCTCGGCTAAATCGCTACGTAAAGCCTCAATCAGTTCTATTATTTTAGGCATATATTCGTTGTATTTCGAACTATTGGATTCGCCCTGATGCCAAAGAATCCCTTTTAAAGTTCCGTATTGCATTGCGGCCTTGGTGCGCTTTACTGCCTCATTGTAAAACTCGCCCCCGGGTTGCCAAAGCTCTATTTTTGTACCCCCTTTGGCGTTTACCACGAGGCCAATGGAATTTTTTCCGTTTAATTCAACCATAGTTTTTGCAAAGTGGTACCCCGGCCCAAGTCTTTGCATGGAAATATCTTTTCGGATGGTAGAATATTTATTGAGTGGATTAGCAGCTTTTTCCCATTCACAGCATACGGTTCCCGTATACAGAAATACGTTTTTAAGGGTATCCTTATCAGCCCCTTCAATGGTGGCCCTGCCAGCCATATTCGACTGGCCAATTAAAAGATAGATATCCAGATTCCTGGCTTGTTCATCCTTTACCTCCTCACCATCATTTTGTACAACAGCATTGCATTGCCAAAAAAGCAAGCAAGTTACCAGGGTCAGTAGTCCTTTTCCAACGCTATTCATACCTTTCTATTTTTAATTGTCGAAATGTTCCACAATGTTATACACCTGGCTGTTTAACTCTTTCATTTTATCCAACATCGGAGTCCACGGCACGTAGCGGTTGCTTACAATTCCCTTGTTGGCATCTACATTCGATGGGTCGACTCCTTTTTGATTGGGATCATTATCGATGTATTTAAAATAATGCCAGCCCACACAGTTTTTCGATTCGAGCAAGGCCAGGTTGTAATTCTGATAAAACAAACCGCGGTCTTCCTGTGTGCGTACAATCCAACCGGCTCCACTGATATTACCCATGCCCGAGTCTTCGCCTTTGGTATAATATTCGGTAACAATAAACGGACGACCGGTCCATTCAGTCCACTCCTGCACATGTGCCGAATCGGGAGTCCAGTGGTTATAATAATTATTTGAAACAATATCGAGGTGTTGACCAACGGCGCGCATAAATTGTTCGTGATGTTTTTCATTACTATAAAATCGCGCACCAATGTACATATGATTCGGATCGTATTTTTTTATGGCTTTTGATACGATGGAAAAATACTTTTCGCCAACCAGAGCCATAAATTCCTCGCGATGTTCATCGGTAATTTCAGCTTTTGTTATACCTTTTTCTGTTAACCAGTTTTCAGCCGCTATTCTTCCTGCTTCGTTTTCGGGCAGGGCTAAATAATTATCGATGGCTTTGAACTTAAACGGCATTTCGTTATCAGAAAAATGGCCAAAAAGATTAGGATCGTTTTTGTACTCCAGCAATTGCCTGGCATGTTCATCGCAAAAGGTCTCAAACCCGGGATCGAACACAAAAATGGCATCGTTGGGGTAGCCGGTATGCCCGGCCTGTTGGTAGGTTCCTCCGCGTTTTCGGCCATAGCTGCTCATAAAATTCCAGTTTATGGTGTAAGCCATGGGACGCTCGGCAGTTTTATTGTACTCGATTATTGCTTCGTGATCGGACCAGGAGCCCGCACAATTGAAACCATACACCTGCAATAAAGCAATGGTTTCTTTCATCCAGTTTTCTTTTGATCCGAACTTTTCTTTCAGGGCCTGGTTCATACCATCAGAGCCTTTGGCATTTAAACTGTTTAAAGCAATGTTTATATACCGGTTGCCTTCCGGATCGATTCCCCACCAGCGGTCGCCAATTTTTTTAACGTGAAAAAATCCGGTTGCTTCTTCTTTAAAGTCAGTATTTCCGCCGTATTGATTTAGAACAGGTACCTTTTCAGGAGTTTCATAACCTGCCAGAATTTCTATCGTGCGGGTTTTAAAGGGTTTATACGGGCGGTATGTTCGCGTGCCATCATCGTGGTAAACACGGGTTTTGGCGTCTACCATTAGGTATTGTTGCTCAGGAGCTTCTGCTTGTTTTTTTGAGGGAGATGAGCAGGAAATAATTATTAAAGAAATTATAACTAGCGAAAATATCTGTTTCATTACTGAGATTTTAATGAGGTTCATTTTTTTGCGGTTCATGAAACTTTTATATTTCAATGTTATTCTATTGAATGAACCGCATTATTTCGGTGCTTTTAGTCCCCGGGTTTAAACCCGGGGTTATTTAAATCCTTTCAGGATTTCTTTTGACAAAAAGAATAGGCTTACCACTGGTAATCATATCCTTCGCGGCTGAGTGTCCAGGAGGCTTTTACTTTTTCCAGTCCGGCTTTTAGCTTTTCAAAAAGTTCCGGTTTTTCCTGAGCCAAATCATTCGACTCTTCCGGGTCGGCTTCCAGGTCAAAAAGCATCATCTCATCGCCTTTGTCGGGTATACAAATTTTATACTGCCCATCAATAAATGCGTAGGTTTCTATATCTCTGTAATGACGGAGAAAACCAGCAGCAAAAGGAATTGTACGTTCCATTTCTTTTCCTCTTAAAACAGGCAAAATGCTAATTCCATCGAGAGGAACTTTATCGGGTACCGGTATGTTCAGCATTTCAAGAATGGTTGGAAAATAGTCGCTGGTGCAAGCTGTAAAATCACTTGTTTGTCCGGCTTCAATATTACCGGGCCACTCAATTACTGAAGGAACGCGCAAGCCACCTTCCCACATTTGGTGTTTGTGGCCACGAAATGGGCCTGCTGAAGCAATTCCTGCTTTTGCCTGTGGGTCGGCAGGGCCATTATCGGAACAAAAAAGCAGGATGGTATTTTCAGCTACACCTTTTTCTTTCAGAAATGCTTTTAAACGGCCGATTTGTTCGTCCATGGCAGTAATACAGCCGTATAAATGTTTTTGTTCTTCGGGCAAACCGGGGTATTTGGCCAGGTATTCGGGGCCTGCAACAACCGGTTCGTGCGGTGTGTGAAACCAAATAGTTGCCAGAAACGGTTTTTCTTCATTGATTGATTTTTCGATAAATGGAATTGCCCGATCCATGATGATGCGACTGTCGTCGCCATCCAGATTTTCAGTTTCAGGTACTCCGTTGTGCACATAAATGGAACCGCCCCATTTGCCATTTTCGCCTTTACCAAAACCGCTCCAGTTATCAGGATATACCGTTGGATCCCAGGTTGGAACAGCACTTTTTGTAGCAAATACTTCTTCAAAGCCATGGTGCCAGGGTGGCGAATAATGACCACGCGATTCTAGCTTATCAGCTTCTACCCAGCCCAAATGCCACTTGCCAAAAAAACCTGTGGCATAACCTTTCTTTTTGAGCACTTCGGCAATGGTTGTTTCGGCATGCCGCATGGCCCCGGTATGTGCTGCAAAAATACCCTGACGAAACGGTGCGCGCCCGGTTAAACAACTTGCACGTGTTGGCGAACATAGTGGTGCTGCCGCATAAAAATTAGTAAAGCGTATTCCGGCTTCGGCCATATTATCCAAATGTGGCGTAATAATTTTTTCGTTGCCGTTAAAACCTACATCACCCCAGCCAAGGTCGTCGGCCATTAGCATAATTACATTGGTTTTTTGGGCCTTTACAAAACCAGATACGCCAATTGAAAGCGTTAAGAACAGCAGTAGTATTTTTGTTTTGTGCATTTTATACCGTTTTTCAATGATTTAGGAGAAAGTAAGGGATTTCAATATTGAAATCCCTTACTGAATAACTAAACTAATCAAACTATGTTGCGAAACTAATACCCTGGATTTTGCTCCATTGGCGTGGTTAAGTTGGCATCGATAACCGTTTGAGGTATCGGAAATAACTTGTCCCTTTCCGTAATATTCGGACTGGCCAATTTGTTATGCAACTGAGTACGTTCGAACCACTTATTTGTTCTGAGAAGTGTGTATCGACGATGTTCTTCAGTAAATAACTCCCTTGATCTTTCATCAAGGATAAAATCTATGGTTACATCTCCGGCAGAAATATCGGATGTATTTGCACGACGACGCAAAATATTAATGGTTTCGGCTGCTGCTGCCGGACCATCGGTAAATAACTGAGCTTCGGCCAATAATAAATAGGTATCTGCCAAACGTAAGTAAATAATATCGTTGTAGCTACTACCTCCAGCTAAGTCATTAGGATTGGCATAGTCCCATTTTGCAGTACTTGGCCAATAGTAATCTCCTCTTTTTTCATCTCTACCCTGCCATTCAATCCTGAATGTATCGCCAAGTGCATGTCCACTTGGAATAGCATCCGGGTTGTTTAATACAGCAAAAGTCCACCACATTTCGTCGCTTCCACGGTCATCACCTTCCTCGTATAACTCCATTGCAAAACGTGTGGGTCCGATTCTTCCAATTCCACGGCCTCCACCTTCAACAGAAAAAGTAACTGCATTTGATTTACCCCAGGGTTTAAAACCGCTGTATAAACGGTTACGGCACCAACGGCGCATGATGTTATAGCCACCACCAATAACTTCCAGTTCGCACTGAACAGTCCAGAGTTCTTCGGTATTTCCTTCACTACGGTTGGTATTACCATTTAAGAACATATCTGAAAATGGAGTACCTGACGGATTACCGGATTCAACACCATACCTTGCTGTTACCAGGCTGTAATTCGGATTATCAACAACAGCTTGTGCCTTTTGTTTTGCTTTCTCATTTTCACCTAAGGTTAGATACAGTTCAGCTAAATAATGCTGAGGAACTACCTTGGCAATCCTTCCGTCTTCTTCATGATAAGCCGGAAGGTTGGCTTCTGCAAACAACAAATCTTCCTCCATTTTAGCACGAACCTGAGCCACGGGTGTACGTTCCCAGTCGGTAATAATATTACTTCCGCTTGATTCATTCAGGCTTAAAGGCACATCGCCCCACATAAAAGTAAGGTGACGATAACACCAGGCGCGAAAGAAACGGGCTTCAGCCACAATATGATTTTTTTGATCTTCCGTCCACACCACATCAGGATTTTCGGCACGCTCGATAATTGTATTTGCCGCATTAATGGTATGATATAACCAATTCCAGAAATTACGATAATGACCTTCTGTTGGTACATTGTAAGTTCCCCAGTCGTTACCAATACGTGCCCATCCTGAACGATGGTTCCCATAACAATTGTCAACTCCTGACAGAGCAGGGTCTATTAAAAGGTCGTTATTACTCCCCCATGTTTCACCGGCACGCTCGCGACGAAACTGTGCATACAGTCCATTAATTCCAGCCTGAAAGCCTGCATAATCAACGTATAAATTATCGGCAGCAAGTATATGCGGAGGGTTCTCAATAAGTTCATCTTCAGAACAGGCAACTCCTGCAACAAGGAAAGCCAGCAATACAAATATTTTATTGAATGTCTTCATTTTTCTCATTTTTAGAAGTTAATTAAAAGCCAAGGATTAATCCCACCAAATATTCTTTCTGCAGTGGCACGTCTCTATCCCCGTCTAATTCAGGGTCGAGGCCATTGTAATCGGTAATGGTAAGCAAGTTTCTTCCGGTTGCATAAACACGTAGTTTATTAAAACCGATTTTAGAAGTTAAATTCTTTGGTAAATCATAGGACAAGGTTACGTCTTTCAAACGTACAAAACCTGCCTTCTCAATAAATGATGCGCCATGTGTCTGATTGTCTTCTGAATTTCCAATCCATTCGTTCGTTGGATTGGTTTCCGACCACCAGTTTTTTTGTGTTGTATTTCTTCGGCTACTCCACACGTTATCCGTCATCAATGAGTTACTCTTTTCTACACCATGTACACCGTGCAAGAAAAAAGTTAAGGTAAATGCCTTATAGTTTAGGGTATTGGTTAAACTCCACAAAAATTTTGGATCACGTTGTCCCTGAATCACACGGTCTTCGTCGTTGATAACGCCATCCGCCTCGTCAGGAATACCATCACCATCGGTATCAACTGTAATTTGATCTACAATCCTGGCATCACCAGGAATGGCATCGGGCTGTGCCGAGTTGGCAATATCATCGTCTAACTGCCAGATTCCATCGAAAACCCTACCATAGTTTACACGAATTGGTTGTCCGATAAACCAGCGGTTTCCAAGGTCATCAATCTCGTTTCCATCCTCATCCAAATACCCGTAAAGACTGGTAATTTCGTTTTTCATGTACGAGAAAGTTGCGGTAGTGGTCCAGGTAAAATCTTCTTGCTGAAAGTTATACGAATGAAGCATCATTTCGAAACCTTTGTTATTTACTTCCCCAATATTTTCGGTAATACTTGTAATACCATGTACAGGAGAAATACTCCGGTCTAACAGCAGATCGTAAGTATCTGAATTATATGCATCGATACTCCCGGCTAAACGGCCTTCGAAGAATCCAAAGTCGATACCAAAGTTAAACGATTTTGTGGTTTCCCATCCCAAATCGGGGTTACCCAACTGAGTAGGCCGATAGCCCGGTGCAGTTGCCGTTCCATCGAGATACGAGCGCTCGGATAAACGTGAAAGGGTTTCGTAAGGCCCTACTGCCTGGTTACCATTTTCGCCGTACGATGCACGAACTTTTAATTGGTTCATGAACTCTACATTATCGAAAAAACTTTCGTTAGCCACATTCCATCCCAATGCAACTGAAGGAAAAGTTCCCCACTTGCGGTTGGTACCAAAACCTGAATAGCCATCGCGGCGTCCGGTTAAAGTAATTAAGTAACGGCTATCATAGCTGTAGTTTAAACGTAACATTTGCGAAAGAATCGTTTCTTTACGGTAGCTTGAAGAAGGATCAACCAGACTGGCTGTTGATGCCTGATGCCAGGTAAGCACATCGTTCGGGAAACCCTGTGCTTCAATACGATGCCACTCGTAGTTACTTTGCTGATAACTGTATAAGGCGGTTGCAAAAATTTTGTGTGCACCAAACTTTTTAGTGTACGACAAAATATTTTCAACGGTGTAGTCGTTGTCAACGCGATTATTAACATCCGATTCGCCACCATTTTCGAGACCATCTTTCGTATTGCGGCCATAGTAACTTGCCTGCTCGCGGTTAGCGTATTCCACCCCGGTGTTTAGTTTATACTGAAGTCCATCGACCCAGGGCACTGAAACAATGGCATAATTATTAGTAAAAACCTTGTAACGTTTGTCTTTACTTTCAGCCAAAGTACCTGCCAACGGGTTACCCCAGTAAATATCTTCAGGCCAGGGATAAATTGTTGGATTACCTTCTTCGTCAAAAGCTTTTGTTAATGGATTCATCCAGAAAGCCCCGGCAGTACCACCGCTCCAGTTTGGCGCAAAACCGCTACGGTCGGCTAACGAAAGTTGTGTATTTGTTCCTAAGGTGAACCAGTCAGTTACTTCAGCTTCCAGATTTATCCGGGTTGAATAACGTGTAAAATCATCGCCAACGGCAACACCTTCCACATCCAGATATGTACCGGAAACGAAGTAATTCATTTTTTGTGTTCCTCCGGAAAGCGATAAGGTATGCTGTTGTTTTTTACCGGTGCGGGTAGTTATGTCAATCCAATCGGTCCATTGTCCCGATTCATATACTTCGCGTTCAGAATCGGTAATTTGATCCGGGTTTCGGGTACTTTTAAATTCCCAAAATTCACCACCATCCATAATGTCGGGCAAACTGGCAATTTCCTGAATACCATAAAAGCCATTGTAGCTAACGGTTGGTTTGCCAATTTTCCCTTTTTTAGAAGTTACCAAAATTACACCGTTTGCACCACGAGAACCATAAATGGCGGCCGACGAGGCATCTTTAAGCACCTCAATCGACTGAATGTCATCGGGATTAATTTCGGAGATACTTCCTCCGTAAGGAATTCCATCCAACACAATAAGCGGCGTATTGCTGGCTTCAATGGAGTTTCGTCCACGAACCATAATGCTCATGTCTCCACCTTCGGCACTGGCAGAGTTAGTGGAAATACTCACCCCCGGTACGGCCCCTTGTAAAGCCTGTGCAAAGTTGGTATTCGGAATTTGCTCCAAACGGTCTTGTCCAACTGAAGCTACAGCTCCGGTAATATCACTTTTGCGTTGTGTTCCGTAACCAACCACAACCACCTCGTCGAGGCCAATTTCCGATGGTTCCATAACCACATTTAAAGTAGTTATACCGGCCACCGGTAATTCCTGCGTTTTTAATCCCACAAAGGAAATTAAAAGGATTGCATCTTCCGGAACATTTGGAATAGAGAAAGAGCCGTTAACATCTGAAACAGCTCCCTGTGTTGTTCCTTTTACAACTACAGTAACGCCGGGCAATGGCTCCCCATCGTCACTTTTAACTGTTCCTGATACTGTTTTGTTCTGAGCAAAACTACTCAGTGTAACTAACAAAACGAGCAAAAGGATACCCAATTTTTTAATATGAAATTTAATTTTCATAAGATTAAAGTTTGAATTAGTTATTTATAATAAAATGTAAATTAGCACTAGGATAAGGCCGGCAAGAATTGCAGCACTGGCTAAGATCGATACCAGTAATCGTTTTTTAGAACTATTCATAAGTCCGGTTTTTTTGTTCGAATCAAAAATAGTTTAGTTCGTTAACAACTGTTAAAATTTGCGTTACACAAAGGCAGGGTAAATGTTACCGTATGGCAAATAAAATGTAACAAGAATACAGGGGATATGTTACATAAACAGATGCAACACTTCATATATAAGACTGACAGCAAACACTTTATGCCTTCAGCTTTGAATATTCGTTTGGTGTTACTCCGAATTGCTCTTTAAAACACTTGCGGAAATAGTCGGCGTCTTCGAACCCCACAAGGTTGCGCACTTCTTTCACTGAAATTTTATCCTGGCTGAGCAGGGTTGCCGCCCGTTTTAACCGAACATTTCGAATAAACTCAACGGCAGTTTGATTGGAAAGTGCTTTTATTTTACGATAGAAATGAACACGGCTTAAACCAACATGCTCACTCAATTTATTTACACTCAAATTTGGATTTGCAATATTTGCAATAATGTAATCAACTGCCTTTTTTAAAATCTTCTCGTCAACCGATGTTAAGGTTACACTACCCGGATCGCAAATGGCCTCGCGTTTAAAATATTCTTGTATTTTCCGGCGTTGTTCAATCAGGTTTTTAACGCGTAAAGTCAGGTAACGTGCACTAAAGGGTTTGGTAATATAATCGTCGGCACCGGTTTCCAGGCCCTCGTATTTAAACGTTAGGGCAGTGCGGGCAGTAAGCAAAATTACAGGAATATGGCTGGTACGTGCATCGGTTTTAACGCGTTTACAAAGTTCAATACCATCCATAACAGGCATCATTACGTCGCTGATAATAATTTGCGGATTGGTTTCGATTGCTTTTTGCATGCCTGTTTCGCCGTTTCCGGCTTCACTTATTTCATAGTTGTCGGCAAACAATTCTTTTATAAAAGCCCGAACTTCTGCATTATCTTCAACTATTAACAAACGTTCAAACTCGTCACCAGCCTCCTTGCTCTCCTGGTCTACTTCTGATAATTCCACTACTGTTTCACGTTGTAAGAAGTCGAAAGTGTAAAGACTTGCATCTTCACTATTTTTAAAGTCTTCATCCAACTCTTCGTTAGAATATATTTTTTTTTCCAATGACAGGTAAACAGAAAAAGTAGTTTCTTTTTTGCCTGATTCATGTTCGATGCTTGAAACGTTTATTACACCTTTATGCAGCTCAACCATGCGTCGGGTGAGTTCGAGTCCAACCCCTGAACCCGGCGAATTATTATTGCCTGTTTCTTTTTTAGAATAAAAACGATTAAAGATGTTTTCAATTTGACTTTCGGTCAAACCTTCTCCATTGTCAATCACTATAATCTGCAAATAATCAGCACTCTTATCAATCCCAACTGCCTCCAATCCTATTTTACGTCCACTTATCTTCTTCAGTTTTAATTTCACTTTACCTCCATCGGGAGTAAACTTTATGGCATTCGATAACAAGTTATTCACAATTATCTCAAGCTTATCTCTATCATACCAAATCAGACATTCTTCGCAAAGAGGCTCAAACTCAAAGTCAATATTCTTGGAAGTCGCGACTTCTTTAAACGCTAAACTTATTTCAGAGAAAAAACGAACGATATTCCCTTTTGCTACTTGCAGGTTTTCATGACCAGTTTCCAGTTTGCGGAGATCAAGAATTTGATTCACTAATTGCATCAACCTTAATCCACTTCTCTGAATTTGTGAAAGTTGATTGCGAAAACGAATTGGTAATTCTGACTTCGAAATCAGGTTTTCAAGCGGTGCAAGAATAAGGGTTAATGGAGTTCGTAATTCATGAGATACATCGGTATAAAACTGCAGTTTTAAATGATGCAATTCGCTTTCTTTCTCACGTTGAAAATGTTCCATTTCCAACTGGTTCTTCATTTTTGCCCAACGTTGTGATAATATAAAGAATAGCGAGAGTAAAACCACAAGGACAAAACTATATAATAAAAATGCCCACCAGGTTTTCCACCAGGGAGGTAGTACCGTAAGAGAAAGTTGTCGGAAGTCGGCTCCCCATTTTTGGGGATTTGTAGTTACCTGCAACCTGATTTCGTAGGTGCCTACAGGGAAATAGGTGAAATTAATAGTATTCTGGTTGCCCATTTCAACCCAATCATCATCGAGGCCGACGACCCTATAACGGTAATTGTTTTTATCAGCATTTATGAAGTTTATGCCGGCAAATGATATAGAAAAATCACGCTGATTATAACGAAGTATAAGATTATCGGTTTCATTCAAAACCTTTTGTAAAGGAGAATTTTCTTCTTCAGTCTTAATAAGTTTATTATCTATTTGAAGTTCTTTAAAAACGAGGTTTGGGTAAAGTTCAATTTCTTTTATCTCCCTGGGATTGAAAGCATTTAATCCATTAATTCCTCCAAAATATAATTTACCGGAATATGATTGCAAAGCGCAGTTAGGAGAATATTGCATGCCCTGTGCTCCTTCACTTACGGCATAGCTTCGTGACTCAAGACTAATTTTTTCATTCTCTCTATCATCTATTTCTATTTTCGACAGTCCCTTGTTTGTTGTTATCCAATATACATTCTCACCCCCGTCAAGCATGGAATTTACCGTATTATCATTGAGTCCGTTTCCGGTATTAAACCAATGTAATTCATTATTTTTTATTAAGTAGAGACCTCGACCTCTTGTACCAAACCAAATGTTTTTGTTGGTATCTTCATGTATAAAAATTACATCTACTTCTTCATTCAACCAGTTCTCGATTTCCTGATTTAAATCTTTTAGTTTATTTGATTTACTATCAAGTACAAATAATTCTCTTTCGCACCCGATCCATATGTCCCCTTTAGAATCCTTTAAAAAACATCTTACATGCTTGTTCTCAAAAGGTTCTACATCCTTAAACCTTCCTGTTAACGGATTAAAAAGCTGCACTCCACCTCCATTAGTACCAATCCAAACTTTTTCTTCGCTTTCCTGAAACAGTGCCAAAACATGACCGGGATTTATTGAATTATTGTTGTTTGGATTATGGTAGTAATTTATCTTTTCTTGTGATTTAAAATTATAGTGACTTAAGCCAGCTAAAGATCCAATCCACAAATTCTCCTTGTACTGGCTTAATGCTTTTACTGTTTTTTCAAGATTTGTATTCTTCCCTGGATTTATAATTTTTGTAATTGATATTCCCCCATCTTCTGATAAATAAACTCCACCACCTTCACTTCCAAGCCAAAGTTGTTGTTTTTCATTTTCAATCAGTGCTGAAATTACTCTGTTTTCTATTTCGGGACTTTTTTGTGTTTGCCATAAATAATGGTGAAGCAAATTTTTCTGTGGATGATAATAGTTTAACCCACCTTGATAAACGGCAAGCCATATTCCTCCTTGAGAATCGGTCAATATATCGCGAATTGAATTGTTACTAACAGCGCCTTTGTTACGTTGAAAATGATCAAAAACCGTTGTGCTTTTATATTGTTTATTGAATATGCACAAACCGGCAAATGTACCAATCCACACGTTATCACTATTTTCATGAAAGATACTACGCACGGTGTTCGACGATAATAAACTATTTTCGATATTTAGTTGATATTTTACTTCGGGGAAACCAGATTCCGTATCTAACACGTAAATACCGTGACGTTCGGTTCCTAACCATAAATACCCATCTTCATCTTCTATTATTTCCCGAATTGCTTGTCTTTCCAGCTCTTTTGTTTTATCAATAAAATATTGTTCAAATTTTTCATCTTGCCTCCGATATAAACCGTTGCTAGTTCCTAACCATAATGTTCCATTACTGTCCTGATATATTTTAAGCACGTTGTTTGCCAGGTGGTTATCATCGGATTCTATCAATTTATATGTTACTTTGTCACGTTGTTTGTTAACAACATATAATCCATTTGTGGTACCAACCCAGACACGACCATCTTTTGTTTCGAAAATTGTCCTAATGTAGTACGAGTCATATTGATGGGAATGTGTTAGAAGAGAAATAACTCTAAAGGTATTGGTTTGCGAACTGTATATACATAAGCCATTTGCAGTTCCTATCCATAATTCATTCTCCCTGGTTTCGTATAGGCAGTTAACGTGGTTATTGATCAAACTTGTAGAGTCAAAAAACTCATGTTTAAATATTTCAAATTCTGCGCCATCAAATTTATTTAATCCGTCACGGGTTCCTACCCATAAAAATCCATCATGGTCTTCCAACAAACACAGTGCAGAGTTATGCGACAAACCTGCCGACATATCAATTTCATCGAATGTCCGTTCTGCAGAAAAGATGTTTGATGTGGTTACAATTATTAAAAGAATGACGTATAGAAGACGAATACCAACTATCATTAACATGAAATTTAAATGATAAAACTTTTGCCTTTAGCTAACTAAATTGCACTTCAGATTAAACAATCACTAATTTATTCGAAAGATAACCCAAGAAGACAATATTCCAAAACAACAAAAAAGATATTGTTACGAAGACTCAATCTCTTTTCTGTATGCTATAAACCAGTATTTTCTTGCAATCACGTCTCATCATCGAATTAGCTCATAAGACTGTTGTGCAATTTCCAGTTCTTCATTAGTTGGGATTACAAGAACTTTGGTTTTTGAATGAGCAGTACTGATTTCCCGTATATTTTTGCTTCGAACCGCATTTCTAACTTCATCAAGGTGAATACCAAAAAATTCCATTTTTTTGCAAACCAAACTCCGAACAAGTTTGTCGTTTTCTCCTATTCCGGCAGTAAAAACCAAGGCATCCAAACCATTCATCGAAGCAACATAACTTCCAATAAAATGCCTAATCCGGTAAGCATACATATCATAGGCTAGTCTTGCCTTTTTATTACCCTTAAAATAAAGTTCTTCAACATCACGCATATCGCTTTTCCCGGTTAATCCCAACATGCCACTTTTTTTGTTCAGTATTTCATTTACTTCTTCAATTGCATAACCTTTTTGTTCAACCAGATAAAAAATAATTGAAGGATCAACACTTCCTGATCGTGTTCCCATAATAAGGCCATTTAATGGTCCTATTCCCATCGATGTATCAATACAAACACCAGCATCTATAGCTGCCAATGAAGCACCATTTCCAAGATGGATAGTAATAATTTTTGCATCTTTTTTCCCGAGGTACCTGGCCGCTTTTTCCGAAACGTATTTATGAGAAGTTCCATGAAAACCGTATTTCCGTATCCCAAAGTCTCTGTATAAGCCCTCCGGAATTGCATAACGATAAGCAACTTCTGGCATAGTTTGATGAAAAGCGGTATCAAAAACACCTACCTGTATAGCATTTGGAAAAACCTTTTCTGCTACTTCAACTCCTGTTAAATTGGCCGGATTATGAAGGGGGGCCAAAGCAAAAAGTTCTTTAACTTTTGCTTTAACTTCTTCTGTAATCTCAACAGTTTTGGAAAAAGCCTCTCCACCATGTACTAACCGATGTCCAACAGCCATAATTTCTGAAGGTTCTGCAATAACTCCAACCTCTTTATCTGTAAGCAGTTCTGCAACCCTTTTTAATCCCAGTGCATGATTGGGTATTGGAAACTCCTCTGTAATTTCCTTTTCTTTACCGCCAACAAAAATTTGGTGTTTAATTGCACCACTATCCAAACCAATCCGTTCAACTAATCCACTTGAAAGCGGTTTCTCAGTCTTCATATCAATTAACTGGTATTTAATTGATGAACTTCCTGCATTTACAACTAGTATATTCATATTCAAAAGTTTATTATTAATAAGGATAACTACCACAATTTGAACTCCTTGTATATATAACAAAGTCCTTTTTCGTGGTCATTTCATATTATCTAAATAGACGGTTGTATTTGGGGAACTT
>NZ_JBFHGM010000058.1:0-22215 GCF_041583095.1 Draconibacterium sp. | reverse complement strand
TGTCTTTAATGTACTTGTAGTTGGCCTGCAAAGTCAGAATTTTAGAGAAATCAGCCGAAGCCCAGGTACGTTCCACACCTGCTAACCAGCAGTTTTCAATAGGAATCCAAACTCCACCGCCAATACTCATTGTACCCCCATTGTATTCAACACGTGGCATAAATTTCTGAGTTTCGTTCCATTTAAAAGCACGTGCAATTTCCCAGTAAGCCAACGAAATACCATTGTCGATTCCTGTTCCATCAGCACCATAATCCATGTCGATGAAAAAGAATGTCGAACCGTAAGCATCGGGACGGAACATTTCTACTGTTGAGGTCAACATTTTGCGGCCTTCGCCGAAATCGTAATGTAACTGTACATTTTGGGCATTAACAGAAAACATAAATGCAACAAAAGCCATTGCAAGTAGTACTTTTTTCATAGTCGTTAAATTATAAGAATTTGATATTTAATGGCAGCAAAAGTAATTATTCTTTCCAATCTGAAAAACAAAAAATGATGCTAACCACCTCTGTATTGAATGGTTATAAATAAAAGAACCCCGGTCAGAACAACCGGGGCATTTCATTGAAATCGGGAAGATAAAAAATAAGGGTCTTATAATATAATATTCTTTAGAGCCGTAAAAAGTAACCCTACGAACTTTTATTAAGAAACAATAAAAATAATTTTTAGGCCAGGGCTTCGTATAAAAATACGTTAACCGGATAAAGTTGTTCGTAAAGCTGCACCACTTTTTTAATGCAACTATCACTCGTAACTACCTTATCTTCCAGCGGTTTTGAATAGATATACGATTTGTTTTTCAGCAAATCAATGTGCTCATGATCTTTCGGAAAACCCTTTGGAGCCAGCTTTAATTTATCGTCATACATTTCCGGAAACTGTTTTTTAAATTCAGTTTCATCGGTAATTTCCAGAAATTCCTCGGCATGGTCAGCCACATAATTCCTTATCGATTTTAGCACCGGTGCCGGTGGCATATATATTCCGCCGGCAATAAAACAAGCACCGGGCTCAATATGAAAATAATAACCCGGATTCATACTTTTCCGGCCGCCTTTACATATAAAACTGCCAAAATTGGTTTTGTACGGGCGTTTATCTTTTGAGAACCGCACATCGCGGAATATCCTAAAAACACAATCTTTGGGTTGTAAACCCCGCACCGCCGGATCGAATTCACCAATCTCGTTAATCAGCACATCGGTAAGAAGAAGTAGCTTTTCTCTGCTTTCATCGTACCATTTTCGGTTATCGTTAAACCACTCGCGATTGTTGTTTTCCTCCAGCTGCTTTAAAAATCCAAGAACTTTCCCCATAGTAGAATAGTTTGCACTATTTTAGCTTTCAATGTAAACAAAAAACAGAATTGATGCTAAAAAAGTTTGCCTTAATTGTTGCAGGCGGCAGCGGAAACCGAATGGGGGCTTCCGTTCCGAAACAGTTTCTCGAAATTGAAGGGAAGCCCGTTTTGATGTACACTTTTGAAGCCTTTTTACGTTTTGACCCCAACATTGAATTTGTACTGGTTTTACCCGAATCACAGCTTGAACACTGGAAGAAACTTTGCAAAGAACATGCTTTTAGCACAGCGTATAAACTTGCTTTTGGAGGTGAAAATCGTTTTCAATCGGTAAAAAACGGGCTCGCACAAATTGTTGACGATGGCATTGTTTTTATCCACGATGGCGTTCGTCCGCTTGTTACAAAGGAAACCATTGAGCACTGTTTTTCGGAAGCCAAAAAATCGGGTAACGCCTTACCGGTTGTTCCTCCGGCAGAGTCGATTCGTTATTCGGATGAACATGGCAATAAATCGGTTGACCGAAGTAAATATTTTTTGGTACAAACACCACAAACTTTTGATGTACAAACCATAAAGGAAGCATACCAAAAGGCTCAACACGAAAATTTTACCGACGATGCTTCCGTACTTGAAAACGCCGGACATAAAATTCATCTTGTTAATGGCAACCGCGAAAACATTAAAATTACCTGGCCCCAGGATCTTATCATCGCCAAAACCTTTCTTTTTCCACAATAGCATAATCGGCGTTTATTGGTAAATATTCGCCATTCACCGATTAAAACCACGGAAACTTTTTCAAATCGAATAGTTTTGTGTAACTATTTTACGATTTAAAAGTCTATAGAACTGGGAAGTTTAAACGCACTGTCGTGTAAAAACTTTTTACACGACTAAAGTTTCCTGAGAAAATAAGCATACTTTTGCCGCGTGGAAGAAAAGAAGAAATACATTATAGAAAACGTGGGCCATCTTTATTTTAAGAAAGGCATACGTGCGGTTACCATGGACACTGTGGCAGCCGAATTCGGGATATCGAAAAAAACACTTTACCAATATTTTACCGATAAAGAAGATTTGGTAAACCAGGTTATCGAGTTCTATATTGAAGAAAGTGGAAAAACTTTTAAGGAGTTGGATGATACAAATGCCATCGATAGTATTCTACTCATTCGCAAGCATGTGGCATTTATTTTTAAGTTCTACAACAATAGCATTGAGAAGGACCTAAAAAAATATTATCCCGGATTGTATAAAAAGATTAATGAGGTAAAACGCGAGCGCATTTTTACCAGTACCATCGATAACCTGAAACTGGGAATGACGCAAGATCTGTATCGCACCGATCTTGATCCGTATCTGATTGCCAAACTGCAGGTGGGAAGAATGTTGTACACCATGAATCCGGATTATGGAATTTTTGAAGAGTACGAAGTAAACTCGCTCGCATTTTTCGATAGCATGATGGACTACCACATGAATGCTATTTGTACCGAGAAAGGAATAAAATATTATAAAAAACAGCTTAACAAAGTTCAGTATGAAGAAACAAATTAAACAAATCATCTTGTTTTTATTCTTGTCAGTTGTGGGACTGTCGCTGAAAGCTCAGGAAGAACAAAACACCGGATTTTCGCTCGACCAGGCCACACAATATGCCATGCAAAACTCGTATGTTTTGTTCAATACGAAACAAGATGTGACAATCGCCCAAAAACAGGTGTGGGAAACCATTACAACCGGATTGCCACAGGTATCGGGAACAGCTAATTATAACGCATTTCTGAATCTGCCGGTTTCTTTAATTCCCGGTGAATTTTTTGGAGGAGACCCTGGCACTTACATTCCTGTAAAATTTGGTCAGGACTACAATGCCGACTTCGGATTCAGCGTATCACAACAAATCTTCGATGGTTCGTGGATTGTTGGAGTGAGCTCGGCCGAATTGTATTTAAACCTGGCCAAACAAGTCAACGAAAAAACGGAGATCGACATACGCAGCGCAGTGGCACAGGCCTACTACGCCGTGTTAATTAGCCAACGCTATCGCGAGGTTATGCTTGAAAGTTTGGAAAACAGCACCCGTTTGTACGAAGAAACCAAGGTGTATTACGAAAATGGCTTTCGCGAACAACAAGATGTTGACCAGCTAAGAATTTTGCAAAAAAATGCCGAAAACGAAGTACTTCGCTCGGAAAGAGAATTAACAATTGCCAAAACGGTTCTGAAATATACCATGGGCTTCGATCTGAGCCAGGAGATTGAATTAACTGATGACCTGGATGTTTTCGTTTCGCCATTAGTGCAGGAATTGAATTCTATCGATCTTGATCTGATCAACCACATCGATTACCGTTTGGCCCAGTCGAATTTTGAAGTTTCAGACAAACTGTACCGATTGGAAAAAGTAGCTTATTTGCCAAAGCTTAATGCTTTTTACAGCTACTCACGTACATCATACGGCAACAAAGCCAACCTGTTTAAAGAAGAGTGGTTCCCATCGTCGCTAATCGGTGTGCAGGCATCGATTCCCATTTTCAATTCAGGTAATAAACGTGCAAAAGTACAACGGGCGCGCATCGAACTCGACAAAGCAGAAAACGATATGCGTTACGCTGAGGTAACACTTCAGAAAGATTACTTAATGGCATCGGCTGATATGGAAACGGCACGCGAACAGTTTTTAAACACACGTGAAAACCGCGATCTGGCAAAAAGCATTTTGGATAAAACACAAATAAAATTTAATAACGGAATGGTTAGCAGTGCCGAGCTTTCACAGCAGGAAACACAGTACATAACCACCTCGCAACAATTGGTTACCTCAACGTTATCGTTGCTGCAAGCCGATTTAAATCTGAAAAAAGCCGCCGGCGCATTATAAACGAAAACAAAAAAATTAAATACGATGAAAAAGATTCTATTCATATTAACAACCGCACTTATAGTTTCGGCTTGCGGAAATACAAAGGTTACCGACGAAGCCGCCAAACGAGAACAATTGCAGGAATTAAAGCAGCAGGTTCACACGCTTGAGCAACAAATACACGTGCTTGAAATGGAACTATCTGCTAACGAAACCGAAGAACTGGTTAATATTAAAACCAACACGCTTGAAAATCAAAAGTTTGAACACTTTATTGAAGTTACCGGAAAAGTTGAAGCCGAGCAGGATGTGAATGTAAGTCCCGAATCGGCAGGAATTATAAAAGAAGTACTGGTATCTGAAGGCCAACAGGTAAGCAAAGGGCAGGTTATGGCGCGCCTTAACACCGATGTTTTGGAACGTTCGATTGAAGAGCTGCAGGTACAATTGGATTTGGCCGTAACAAATTACGAGCGTCAGAAAAACCTGTGGGACCAGAACATTGGCTCTGAGATGCAATACCTGCAGGCCAAAAACAATAAAGAAAGTCTTGAAAAGAGGATTCAAAGTTTAAATACGCAAATTGAAATGTCAGAGGTAAAATCGCCTATTAACGGTGTGGTTGACATTGTTTACCAAAAGAAAGGAAATATTGGCAGCCCGCAAACACCGTTTGCCAAGGTAATTAATACTGGCAACATTAAAATTTACGGCGATATCTCCGAATCGTACATTACCAAAGTACACCAGGGCGACAATGTTGAAATTCGTTTCCCGGCCTTAGACAAAACTGTTGATGCTAAAATTAACCAGATCGGTAATACCATCGATCCTAATAACCGTACATTCCGCGTGCGTATCAACATCAATAATCCCACAAACCTTATCAAGCCCAACCTGGTTTCCGTGATTTCATTGCGCGACTATATAAACGATTCGGCTATTGTTGTGCCTTTGCTTTATATTAAGGAAGACTTTAACGGCCACTACACTTATGTTGTTGAAAAAGAAAATGGAGAAGATGTAGCTCGAAAAGTTTATGTTACTCCTGGTGTTACCAACAACAACATGACCGAAATTGTTGATGGGCTAAGCGCCGGAATGAGGATAATCTCAGAGGGTTATAATCAGGTTGTTAACGGAACAGCTGTACAAATCAATTAAACAACTACCTTAAAACTCTTCATGATGGAGAAAGAACCTGAAAACAAAGAATTTGAAATTACGCGTGTATTTAAGCCCACGCTTCTTTCATTGAAAAATAAAATAACAGTATACATTTTCACCGCCCTGCTGGTGGTATTTGGTATTTTTTCGTACAACCAAATGCCCCGCGAAGCTATGCCTGAAATTGTTGTGCCTTATATTTTTATTCAAACTTTATACCCCGGTAACTCACCGGTTGATATTGAGAATTTGTGCACCCGGCCAATCGAAAAAGAGCTAAAAGGCCTGAAAGGGATAAAAAAAGTATCGTCAGCATCATATCAGGATGCAAGTGTTATTATTGTTGAATTTAATACGAACGTTACCATTAAACAGGCACTACAGGATACTAAAGACCGTGTTGATAAAGCCAAATCAGAACTTCCCGGAGACCTGCCGAGTGATCCCTATGTCACTGATTTCGACCTATCCGAATATCCGATTATGAATGTAAATGTTTCGGGAGAGTACAGCATTCGTGATTTGAAGAAATATGCTGAAGTAATGCAAGAGGAGTTCGAAAGCTACAGCGAAATTTCGGAGGCAAACATCCGTGGAGTTGAAGAAAGAGAAATCCAAATTAACATTGATCCATTCAAGCTTGATGCCGTAGGCCTTACATTTGATGATGTAGCCTTTGCTATTCAGCTGGAAAACATCAGCATGGGAGCCGGTCAGTTTACTGCCGACCAAACCCGACGAACCATTCGCACCGATGCCAATTATACCAGTATCGACCAAATTGCCAATACCATAGTAAAAGTAAACATGGGCAAACCCGTATATATTCGTGATATTGCCACTGTTGTTGATGACTATAAGGAACAGGCAACCATTGCCCGGGTAGATAATAAACCCGTCGTAACGCTGTCGGTAACCAAAAAATCAGGAGAAAATATTCTTTCTGCCTCCGAGAATGTTTTTAATGGAATAGACCAGTTAAAAGCTCGCGGGCAAATTCCCAAAGATCTGAATATTGTGGTTACTGATGATATGACAATCGAGATTGAAAATACTATTTCGAGTCTTGAAAACAGTATTATTCTCGGAATGATACTGGTAACTTTTGTGCTGTTTCTGTTTCTTGGTTTCAGGAATGCACTTTTTGCCGGCCTCTCCATTCCTTTGTCTATGTTTTTGTCCTTTGTTATTCTTCAACAATTGGGCATTACCTTAAACTCAATGGTACTTTACGGGCTAATACTGGCACTGGGTATGTTGGTTGACAATGCCATTGTAGTGGTTGAAAATGTTTACCGCTTATACAGTAGTGGAGTTCCTCTATTAAAAGCCACAAAACACGGAGTAAGCGAAATCGCCTTTCCCATTATATCGTCAACACTTACTACGCTCGCCGCCTTTTTCCCACTTCTGGCATGGGAAGGCATGATAGGTGAATTTATGAAAATCTTCCCGCAAACATTAATTGTTGTGCTTGCCTCTTCATTGTTTGTGGCCCTCATTCTTAATCCTGCTTTTATTGCAGGGTTTATGAAAGTTGATGATATAACAAAAAAAGCAAATAAAAAGCGTGTATTGCGTAATGCTGCGATTCTTGGCGGAGCAGCAGTTTTTTTCTATGCCGGACAAATATTTCTAGTAGCTAACTTATTGGCAACTATAGCTGGTCTGATGCTTTTAAATCTGTTTGTTTTAAGAGGTCTGGCACGTTGGTTCCAAACTATATTACTCGTTAAACTTGAGAACCTCTATACGCGCCAGTTGCGACATGCATTGTCGGGACCATGGCCCTATATTTATTTTGGAGGAACGATATTGCTGCTTTTATTCTCAATGGGATTCTATTTTGGAGGTAACCCGAAGATGGTATTCTTCCCCGATGTTCCGCCAAATACCGTTTTTGTTAGTATGGAACTGCCTCTGGGAACTTCCATAGAGCGCACCGATGAAGTGGCCAGCGAAGTTGAAGCAATTGTAAAAAATACACTTTCGCCATATAGCGATATTGTTAAATCGGTAACAACTAACGTAGGTGTTGGAAAAGGAGGAATGTTTGAGGAAGAATCAAGCCCAAACAAATGTTTAATCTCGGTGAGCTTTGTACAATTTAAGTATCGGGATGGAGCCAATACAAGTGCCATTATGCAGCAAATTTCTAAAGATCTGGATGGCTTTGTTGGCGCAAAAATATTTGTTGAAAGTGGCGACATGGGACCACCTACCGGAAATCCGGTAAACATAGATATTAGCGGCGATGAATTTGACCAGCTAATTGCCATTACTGACGATTTCCTGCAAATTATTGAAGAAGACAACATCCCTGGAATCGATGAATTAAAGTTGAACATTAATACGAACCAACCGGAGATGCTGATTGAGGTGGACCGTGAGCAAGCACGATTATACGAACTTTCTACGCAACAAATAGCAATGGCTTTCCGAAATGCAATTTATGGATACGAAGCCAGTCAGTTTAAGGATGGTGAAGACGAGTTCGACATTTTCGTTCGCCTGGATGAAAAGTACAGAAATGACGTTTCTACATTGATGAATCAAAAGATACATGTAAACGATAATTCTATACCTATCTCATCAGTAGCTAAGTTTAAGTTTTCCAGTTCATACGATAAAATCAGTCGCATTGATTTTAAACGCGTAATTACTATTTCATCCGGAGTAGTAGAAGGATACAATGCCAATGAAATTAATGCACGTATTGAGCAAATTCTGGCTGATTACGAAATGCCTGCAGGCTATAGCTATGAGTTTACGGGAGAGCAGAAAGAACAAGCCGAAAGTATGGAATTTCTGTTCTTTGCACTTCTTATTGCGGTAGCCATGATCATGATTATTATGGTTACGCAGTTTAATTCGTTTATCCGCCCTGCAATTATCATAGCAACAGTAATATTCAGCACCATTGGCGTTTTCCTCGGTTTAGGTATCTTCCAAATGGAATTTGTAGTAATAATGACCGGAATTGGAATCATCTCGCTGGCCGGAATTGTTGTAAATAACGGTATTGTACTGATCGATTATATCGACCTTACCCGTAAACGCAAGCGATTGGAACTTGGTTACTCCGAGAAAGCATTTCTACCTAAAGATGTAGAATTAAACGCATTGGTACATGCCGGAAAAACCCGTTTACGCCCGGTATTACTTACCGCAGTTACAACTGTTTTAGGGTTGTTACCTCTGGCTGTGGGATTGAACTTCGACTTTTTTACCTTGTACTCACGTTTCGATCCGCAAATATCAATTGGTGGCGAAAGTGTAGCGTTCTGGGGGCCAATGTCGTGGACTGTAATTTTTGGTCTTACCTTTGCCACTTTCTTAACCCTGTTACTTTCTCCGGTGATGTATATGATTACCATCCGGATTAATTACACCATAAAAAAATGGACCGGTAATTTACCGGAAGAAAACAGACCTAAAAAAGCAGAAGTATCGGAATAAACCGATGCTTTTAACAGAAAACGGGTAGCCTTTATTGACTACCCGTTTTTTTATTGCAATTATCGAGGAGAAAAAATATCTTACTCCTGAAATCTGCGTTATCTGCGTGCAATTATTTTAGAATTCTATACCAGCGAATCGCCCTTCTGAATGCGAACATCAGTAACAAACTTCTTTATCTGATCTTCATCTTCGCGTCGGCAAATCATTAAGGTATCGTTTCGTTCGGCAATTATAAAACCATCGAGGCCCTGAATTACTGCCATTTTATTTTTCGAGATATCTACAATGCAGTTTTCGGTATCATACAGCATCACATTATCGGCCCGAATTACATTGCCCTGTCCATCTTTTTCCTTGTTTTCGTACAACGAACTCCAGGTTCCCAGGTCGCTCCAGCCAAAATCAGCCGTTAGCACATACACATTTTTCGCTTTTTCCATAATACCGTAATCGATTGATATGGCCTGGCATTCGGAATATGTTTTTCGGATAAAAGGCTCCTCGCTGGCGGTATTCAACAGCTTTCGTCCATGTTCAAATTTTAATGCAATTTCGGTTAAATGCTGTTGCAGCGACTCGAGCATGGTTGACAGCGATGAAATAAAAATTCCCGAGTTCCAGTAAAATTCACCACTTTCGATAAAAATCTTCGCCATCTCTTCGTTGGGCTTCTCGGTGAAGGTTTTTACTTTATACAGGTTGTCAAGATCCT
Source organism: Draconibacterium sp. (assembly GCF_041583095.1). Lineage (NCBI taxonomy): Bacteria > Pseudomonadati > Bacteroidota > Bacteroidia > Marinilabiliales > Prolixibacteraceae > Draconibacterium > Draconibacterium sp. The sequence goes on along the minus strand of NZ_JBFHGM010000058.1, from coordinate 12,696 downwards.
TAAACTCCTTTTTCCGTTTCACCTGGATATAACCATATCCGGTTTCCGGACGGCAGGGTTTTATTCCCAGCGTTAATAAAGCTGGTTTTTCTGAAACAAATTCCAACCCGTTCCGGATTTGTTTTTTAAACTCCTCCTCTTTCAGTATAAAATGATCCGACGGCGTTATAATGATATTTGCGTCAGGATCGGTGAGGGCAATTTTATTGGCAGCATAAGCCAAACACGGTGCGGTATTGCGTCGCAGGGGTTCCAGCAAAATCTGCTCATCTTTAAGTTCGGGAAGCTGCGTTTTTACAAGATCTTTATATAATGCGTTTGTTACAACAAGGTAGTTTTCTTTGGGTACGATCTCCTGAAACCGCTCGTATGCCTGTTGAATAAATGTTTTTCCTGTTCCTAAAATATCTAAAAACTGTTTTGGACGTGCTGTACGGCTAAGTGGCCAAAATCGACTTCCTACTCCACCAGCCATTATCACACAAAAATTGTTAGCCATCTGAATGTGTTTTGTTCGTATTATCAATCTTCCCTGAGATTGTAACTTTGAAAATACGGAATTATTTTGTTATTGTTGCCTCAGCCCGATTCAAATTCATAAAAATTTTGTTTCCGCATATTAAGTTGTAATTTTAGCCGATTACATTAGCAAGAAACTATAAACAATGGGGTTTTTCTTTCATATTGGTCGATATTTTTCGATGCTGAAACGGGTTTTTGCCCGACCCGAGAAACACAAGCTGTATATCAGGCAATTGTTTCACGAAATCGATAACCTGGGCGTAAACTCGGTTGGAATCGTAATTATCATTTCGGTTTTTATTGGCGGAATTATGACCATCCAGTTCGCCTACAGTATGGCAAATCCTCTTTACCCTGTTGAGCTGGTTGGTTTGGGTACACGCGATACGCTTTTACTCGAATTCTCGTCAACCATGCTGGCCCTTATTATGGCCGGAAAAGTGGGCTCCAATATTACATCCGAGATTGGCACCATGCGTGTTACCGAGCAAATTGATTCGCTTGAAATTATGGGTGTAAATTCGGCAAGCTACCTTATTCTTCCAAAGATTATTGCAGTGGTATTTGTCTTTCCGTTTTTGTATATCATCAGTGTATTCTTTGGTTTGCTGGGCGGTATGGTTACGGGGCCAATTGCAGGGGTAATATCTATTCCCGATTATATTTCCGGTATCCAGTGGCTGTTTTACCCCTATTACATTACTTTCTCGTTAATAAAATCTTTGTTTTTTGGATTTCTGGTGGCTTCGGTGCCGGCCTATTTTGGTTACTACGTGCAGGGCGGTGCCCTCGAAGTGGGTAAAGCCAGTACAAAAGCCGTGGTTAACACCAATATTCTTATCCTGTTTTTCGATTTAATTTTAACCCGCTTGCTATTAACATGATTACGCTTAAAAACATTGTAAAAACATTCGACGGCAATACGGTTCTGAATAATATTTCAACCGTGTTTGAACAGGGAAAAACCAACCTGATCATTGGCCGAAGCGGTTCGGGAAAAACTGTTTTGCTGAAATCAACACTGGGTCTGTTCGAGGTGGATAGTGGTGAGATTTGGTACAACGACCGCAATTTCACCCAGATGAATCAAAAGGAACGAAAAATTCTGCGCCGTGAGGTGGGAATGGTTTTCCAGGGCGGAGCCTTGTTTGATAGTATCTCGGTGGAAGGCAATGTTCGTTTCCCATTGGATATGTTTTCCAAAATGAGTCCGGCGGAAAAACAAAAACGTGTTGAATTTTGCCTCGACCATGTAAACATTGATAAACAGGCTTTTAATCTTTCGCCCAGCGAAATTAGTGGTGGTATGCAAAAACGTGTAGCCATTGCACGTGCCATAGCACTGAATCCGAAATACCTGTTTTGCGACGAACCCAACTCGGGCCTCGACCCCGAAACTGCAACGGTTATCGATCAACTCATTCAAACGCTTACCAAAGAATTTCAGATGACCACCATAATCAACACCCACGATATGAATTCGGTGATTGAAATTGGCGAATCGGTGCTGTTTATTTCTCATGGCCAGAAAGAATGGGAAGGTACCAAGGAAGATATTCTAAAATCGGACAATCAAAAACTCGAAGATTTTATTTTTGCAAATAAACTTTATGCGCAGATGAAGAAGGGGCAGTAATATAAAAAATTAACTCTATAATAAACATATTTTCAAACATTAGCTCAATACACTTTAATTAAGAAACTTCTGTTACTTTTACTCCCAACTCGGAACCAGAACTTCTGACTTCCGGCTTCAAACTTTTTTAGCATGAACTACGAATGCCTAATCTGCCAGGTAAAAGCACTGCAAAAACGTATGGACAAATACGAAATTGCAGAGGAAAAACGAAATAAGATTGTGAGTCAGGCCATTTCAACCATTGCGGGCATTGACCTCGACAAAAGTTTTTCGCCCGAAATTACCAGCAATATTTTAAGGGAACTGGCGAAAGAATCGGAAGTAAAAGATCCGTTTAGCACTGAAAAAGAAGAAAGCAACCAGGCATTGTTGAGTCGTTACAGCGAATTTAAAACAAAGGTGGAAACCTCCATCGATAAATTCGATACGGCACTGCGATACGCCATTGCCGGAAACATTATCGACTTTGGACCAACACACCGTTTTGATGTGGACGAAACCATTGAGCGGGTATTCCAAACCTCGTTTGCCGTTGACGATTCGGAGGCATTAGAAGCAGCGATAAAAAAGGCTAAAACCATTTTGTACCTGGGCGACAATTGTGGCGAAATTGTAATGGACAAACTCTTTCTGGAAACCATCGGTCACCCGAATGTGATATTTGCCGTTCGCGACCAGCCCGTTTTAAACGATGCTACCTTAAAAGAAGCCCATGAAGTAGGCCTGCACGATGTTGCTTCGTTAATCACAAATGGCGATAATACGCCGTCAACCTTGCTACGCCGGGTAAGCAAAGAGTTTCTGGAAATCTATCGCTCGGCCGACCTCATCATTTCAAAGGGCATGGGAAATTTTGAAGGATTAATGGATGAAAACGATCCGCGCCTGTTTTACCTGCTGATGATAAAATGCTCTGTTATAGGCCAAAAGGTTGGTGCCGAAAAAGGAGATTTTGTGGTAAAACGAAGCAAGAATTAAACACAGAGATTTGCGAATGATGATTAACGATTTTAGATTGCAGAAGTGTGAGAAAAGTTTGCAGTCGCAGTTTGCAGTTCTACAATTTGACAATAGAACAATTAAAAAAGGTATAAATTGGCAATAGGCAAATAGCAGTAAGCAAACAATAAAAACTTTAAAGTGTTTTCAGAACCTTTGCGCCTTAGCGTCTCTGCGGTAAAATTCTTTGTATTTCAACTCTACTTTTTAGGATCCAAAGTAACTATCGGAATAATCAATTCCTCCATAGAAATACCGCCGTGCTGGAACGTATCTTTGTAATAATTAGCGTAATAATTGTAGTTATTCGGATAAGCAAAAAAGTCGGTTCCCTGCGCAAAAACGTAGCTGGTACTCACATTTCGCGATGGCAGATAAATACTCCGCGGATCGCGAATCTCAAATACATTCTTCGATTTAAAATTTAAATTTTTACCCAGTTTGTAACGCAGGTTGGTATTGGTTTCGCGGTCGCCAATAATCTTCACCGCATTATCAACACGAATAGCTCCGTGGTCGGTGGTAATTACCACACGAATATTCTCATCGGCCAGCGCCTTCAACAACTCCAGCAACGACGAGTTTTTAAACCAGCTTAAGGTTAACGAGCGATAAGCTTTTTCGTTGTTAGCCAACTCGCGAATCATGTCCATTTCGGTGCGGGCATGCGAAATCATATCCACAAAATTCACCACCATCACCGAAAGGTCGTTTTTCAGAATATTGTTGAGATTATCGTTTACCCAGCGCTCCTTTTTAGCTCCCGATCCTTTTTCGAAATACAGGCTCTCTTTACGCGAAAAACGCTGCAGCTGTTTACGCAGCAACTCCTCTTCGTTGCGGTTTTTGTAGCCTTCGTTATCGTCGTCGAGCCACAGTTGCGGGTACAACTTCTCAATTTCCGAAGGCATTAAGCCGGCAAACATGGCATTACGCGCATACATGGTTGCTGTGGGCAAAATTCCACAGTACAACTCTTCTGATACCGAGCGGAAATAGGTATTTATCTCGGGACTAATAACCCGCCACTGGTCGTAGCGTAAATTGTCCACCACCAGCACAAAGGTCTTTTTACCGTCGTTAAGGTTTGGAAAAACACGGTGTTTAAAAATATCGGGCGACAACATTGGCCGGTCTTCAAAATCGGCATCAAACCAATCCTGGTAGTTATCTTTTATAAAACGGAAAAACGCCTTGTTGGCCTCCTCCTTCTGCATGGTTAGCACCTGGTCCATAGCCGAATCTTCCGACTCGCTCAACTCCAGTTCCCAGTATACCAACTGGCGGTAAATATCTTTCCATTCATCAAAAGTCAGGCGGTCGTTCAGTTTCATCCCGATCTGGGCAAACTGCATCTGGTATTTCGATGTGGTTTGCTCGGTAACCAACCGCTTCTGATCGATGTTCTTTTTCAGTGTCAGCAATATCTGTTTTGGATTGACCGGCTTAATCAGGTAATCGGCAATTTTAGCGCCAATTGCCTCATCCATTATATTTTCCTCCTCGCTTTTGGTAATCATTACCACCGGCACGTTGGGGGCATGGTCCTTAATTTTTGTCAGTGTTTCCAAACCGGTAAGGCCCGGCATATTCTCGTCGAGGAAAATAATATCGAAATAACCGGCTTCAACTTTCTCAATCGCATCGAGTCCGTTGTTCGCCGTTTCAACTTCGTAACCTTTTTCCTGTAAAAATATGATGTGCGCGCGTAAGAGATCTATTTCGTCGTCTGTCCAGAGTATTCTTGGCTTATTCATTCTTTTTATGTTTTCTGTTTCGTTCCTATCAGTTAAAGATAAGAACAAAATGGGTGCCGTTAAAGTATGTGCTTAACAAACTTTAAGAGTTCTTTACTCCTAAGGGAAGTATTAAACGGTGCTATTTATTGAGGTATACCTGCTTGTAGAAATCCATGTATTCGGTAATGTTCTTCTCGCGAAGGAAAATACCGAAGTTCTCATCCGAAATCAGGAAATTACGGTACTGCGCAGTTCCAAGCGGATCGAACAGATCGCGGTTGCGCACCACCACGCTAAAATACTGGCGTGCCGTTGCCTCATCTTCCATACCTTTTACAATGATGAGCTGACGCACCTGATCAAGCTGCTGTTCTTCGATGGTAAAACCCGAGTTGGCAAAATTCGACTGGTTATACGCTGCAATACCGTTAATAAAGGCATCTTTAAATACACCTGTTGCCGGAATTACAAACACAATGCGGTGCGGCCCTGCAATGTTCTGGTTATACGGCGAACCGGCCAGCGAAGCCGTTTCTGTCTGAACGGCAGGTGTTGGCTCAGCAGTTTGGGTAGTCGTAGCCGGTGCCGCTGTCTGGCTTTCGGTATCCGATGATGAATCGGAAGCTCGGCGCTGAATATAATTGTCGCGGAAGAAAACGATGTACTCTTCCACTTTATTCTCGTCGAGCATAGCTTGCAGGTTATCATCGGTAATCAGGAAGTTGCGGTAGGTGGATTGCCCCAGCGGTTCGAACAAACTACGTGTGGTAATTGCCCTGCGGAAATACGACATCGATTCGTTGAGTGCCGGAATTCCGTGAACCACCAGCAAACGATAATCGCCCACTTCTTTTGCCTGCAATGCCAGTCCCCAGGCACGGAACTCGTCGCGGTTAAAATCGGCAAATCCACGCATTAATGGTCGCAACGACAGGTTTTTGTCTTTTACGGCAATCACAAAATTCTGTGTGGTATCAACATTGGTATCGTACAATCCGGCCGGACCTGCATTTACCGTAACAAAAGTACCACGTTCGTTCAGCGCATTGTCTTCGGCTGCGGCACGCGCCATCAGCTCTTCAGGCGAGATATCCAAATCGTCGTCGCTGAAATTTGAACGGATAAAGCGGCTGTAATTTTTTACAAAGAACTTCATGTAATCGGCTGTTGAGCGTTCCTGCATTACCGCCCGGTAGTTGGTCGACGATATCACAAAGTTCATATAGTCAATTCCCTGTAAGGCTTTAAACACCGAAGCTTTTCTGATGATCGCTCCGTGATAGATCAGCGCATTTTCTTTGTTGGTCATCGAGCGCACCAGCACAAAAGCCAGTTTATCGTCGAGGTATTCGGTTTCAATATCGAAATCAATTTTTGTGTAGTGGTCGATGTTGTAATTTGCAATATCAAACTTCAGGCGATTCAAATCGATATTGTCTTCTTCGTCGCGCGGATAGGCAATTACAAAGTAGTGCAACAGATCTTCGTCGTAACTGAATTTACCGCCAAACTCATCGTCGGCAAAGAAATTCTCGGGCAACAGTTCCTCGTTTTGAATCTCTTCGCTGATATAACCCATTTCCACCAGTTTCTGGTAGTCGGTTAAGGTACTGTCCTGAATAAGCTTAAGTATTTCCCCGGCTAGTTCAGATGGTTCTTTTGCCGGATATTCAGCCAGGTAGCCTTTTAACAAGGCTTCAAAATTATGCACATCGGTTAACACGCCATCGGCAACCATTTCCATAAAATCAATTTTCGGAAGGATCACTGTATCGGGCTCCATTCTTTTCATTTGCATAGTAAGCGACTGCACGGCCTGGTACCTTCCCTGCTTGTAATTTCGGAATGTTTCCTGGTACAAGCGGTTCATGCTATCCGTTTTGGCTGCCATTTCAACAAAGAAATTCGGGTTTTGCAGAAACTGCGCAAACTTACTTTTCGGATACTGCGAAATAATGAGATTACGGTAGTAGTTTGATTTTTCTTTATCGCCCATTAATTCATACAAATCGTACAAATCAAAATAAGCCGACAAGAGATAAATATTGTTTGGATAGCGTTCTATCAGCTCCTCAAAAGCCTCGGCTGAACGCTCGTAATCTTCAAATTCCGATTTAAATATTTTTCCTGAGTTGTACAGTGCATCGCGAATTCGTTCGTGCGACACTGTCATCATAGAGTCGGTTAAAGGCAAATCCTGCGTATAGAATTCCTTTTTCAATGGGTCTTCCACACGTTGTTCTTCGGGTTCGGCCTCTGCCATTTCTTCGCCTTCTGCCATCGACACAGTGGCCTTATTCGATCGTCGCCAGTCGTCTTCCAATGCCCGCCTTCCCCATTGCTGCTGGAACGTTACCCGCCCGTACGACACCGTTTGCGGATTGTAAAAATACCAGCCGCCGCCACCTGAATTTCCCATTCCCATGCGGTAACGGTTTGAGCGATAGTAGCCCTGACTTTGCGCATCCTGCAGGGTCAGATTTTCCATATTTCGCTGGCGCTCCTGCTCTTCTTTCATCAGGCTGGCAATCAACGCTTCGCGCTCAACATCCGACATTTGAGCTACTCTTTGCAGACTGTCTTCACGTTCAACCAACAGGATATTGTCGACCAGGTTGGTTAAACTCCGGTAGCGTGCCGACACATTGTCGTAATTAGGATACGTTTCGTCGATAATGATCATTGCACTATCGTAGTACGACTGTGCACCACGATAATTCAAATCCTCGAAATAAATATCGGCCAAAGTAATTGATGACAAGGCCCGCTGGTATTGATTTTTAAAACTTGTGGCTACCGACTGTTTGTAGTTATCCTTGGCCACATCGCGGTTTCCTTCGCGGAAAAAAATGTTACCCAAGGCATAATAAATCTGATCGCGGAAATCGACATTCTTTTTGTCGCGCAGCATTTTATTCAACTGCTTTTTCAGATCTTCCGTATTTCCTTCGCCCGAAAATACACCTGCTCCATTTATCATCGCGTTAAAGGCCATGGTGTAATCAGGGTTCATTTTGGTTACCTTTCTAAAGGCTGCAGCTGCCGCCTCGTTCTGACCAAGCTTCTGGTACAACTGCGCTACAATGTATTGCAGGCGGGCTTTATCTTGTTTCCAGAATGTTTTGTCGATGGCAATATCGAGCAGGCGAATGGCATTGTCGTATTCAAACTGCTTTTTATAATAGAAAGCTGTGGCGATGGCAAAATCGCGCTCCAGACTTTTTGGAAAATCGTCGTACGACTGAATGGCCTGAATAACTTCGTTGGCTTCAATGTAACGTTCCATCTCGGTGTAGGCCCGAATCAGCCAAACCTGTGCCTCATTGGCCGTTTCTTCGTCAGGGTATTTACGCACCACATAAGAGAAATTATCAATGGCCGCAAAAAAATTGTGCTGGTAGAAATAAGCTTTCCCCATTAAGAGGTAACTGTCGTCGATCCAATTGTTAAACTCCTCCTGGCTGGCAAACTCCTGGTATTTGCGCGAACCACCTCCTCTTTTACGTTTTGGTTTTTTGGTAATGGAGTGGATCTCGATCAGTTTCGAACATTTTACAATCGCATAATCCATATCCGATTTTACCATGCGCGCTACCGATGGATCGCTCTCTTTGTAGATGGGCAAAATACGCGTAAAGTCGTCCTCAATGCGCTCTTCAATAGTTGCAACACCCTCTTTTACTGCCTCGTTGGCATTAAAATAAATATTGTAACGCGAAGTAACATTATGGAAAGTTCGTGATGCACGGGTATTTTTTTCAGTAGAACAGCCGGCAAAAATCGAAACCAATAAGAACAGGAATATGGTATGTAAAAATCGTTTCTTCAAGCAGTTTTTTGTTAACTCATTGAATAAACTCAGGAATCACAAGATTATTGCCTGTTGCTCCTGAATTGTTGCATTTTGTAAACGCTGTAAAAATAAGAAAAAATGAATGTTCAACAGAATTAATTACCGGATGGGGAAGATAATACATTTTAAAGGGATTATGGCCCTGAAAAAAGGCAGAGATGCGCGCTTTGTGCACCTCTGCTCTTTCAATTTATTTTCGTGAAATTTTTACCTTTTTGGTTGGCGCCATTTGTATGTTGCGCACATGCACACGATGTTTCACTTTTTCAGCTACATCGGCAAAAGCCTGCCCCGTAATTGTATCGCCATTGGCAGCTACGGGTGTTCCTTCATCGCCACCTTCGCGAATGCTCTGAACAATCGGAATTTGACCCAACAATGGTAAGCCTAACTTATCGGCCAGTTTTTTACCACCTTCCTTACCAAAAATGTAGTATTTATTTTCAGGCAGTTCTTCCGGTGTAAACCAGGCCATGTTTTCTACCAAACCCAATACCGGTACATCAACCGATTTACTTTGGAACATACTGGTTCCGCGAACCACGTCGGCCAAAGCCACATCTTGCGGAGTGGTTACAATTACCGCTCCGGTTACCGGAACGCTTTGTACCAGGGTAAGGTGAATATCGCTGGTGCCCGGTGGCAGGTCGATCAGCAAATAATCCAGTTCGCCCCAGTTTCCTTCCGAAATCAGTTGCTTTAATGCATTCGACGCCATTGGTCCGCGCCAGATTATGGCACTGTCGGGATCAACAAAAAAGCCTACCGAAAGGAATTTAACACCATATTTTTCCAGCGGATTGATCATTTCTCTGTCGTCGATCTTTATTCCTGCCGGACGTTCGCCTTCAACACCAAACATTTTTGGAATTGAGGGGCCAAAAATATCGGCATCGAGCAAACCAACTTTTGCTCCACTTTTTGCCAGTGCCACAGCTGTATTTACCGCCACAGTTGATTTACCAACACCACCTTTACCCGATGCAATGGCCACAATGTTTTTAACATTGGGCAAAATGGGGCGTTCCATGTCGTGAATAAATTTCACGGCAATGTTGTCTTCAATTTCAACCTGCTCGCCAAGGTATTTTTTTATGGCTGCTTCGCACGCTATAACCAGTGCCTCAATATTTGGGTCGTTGCTTTTCTGAAAAACCAGCGAAAAACTGATTCTTTGTCCGGCAATGCGGATTTCCTGTGGCATTTCCAGTTGCACCACATCTTCGTCGCTTCCCGGATATTTTACGGTGCGCAGCGCATCGGTAACATCTTTCGGGACAATTAATTTTCTTGGTATATCTGCCATTTTAAAATGCTTATTTTACTTTTTTGAAAAATTATTTGTAGTTGCAAATTTAATAATTGCAATTAGATGAACAGTTTAAACACGGAAATGTTTTGACTATTAATTTGAACATTTGACCATATATATTAATTTAACCCCCGAAAGAATAGGTGTCGTACCTACGGCACTTTCAATTGTGATAACCGAATAGTCTACCTCTATTTCGACCCTATGGGACTGGGTTGTGCAATAAAAGCATTTACAGTTCTTTCGTCGGGTCCCAGAATTTTTCTTTAAAATCGAGGATCTTGTCGCCATCCAGCTTCAGCCCTTCGGCTTCAAGCAACTCCTGCATGGCATTGGGATTATCGAAGTGATGTTTGCCGGTTAGCAGTCCGTTGCGGTTTACCACCCGGTGTGCCGGCACAAACTCCGGGTGCGAGTGACTGGCATTCATCGCCCAGCCCACCATTCGAGCTGCTCCCGGCGACCCAAGACAAGCAGCAATGGCACCATACGATGTTACTCGTCCCGGCGGAATTTGTTTTACTACTTCGTAAACCTGTGTGAAAAAATCGCTCATTTTAAACCAGTATTCTTTTAATCTTTTGCCCTACCCCTCACCCTGTCGGGAGCTCCCCTTGAAAGGGGAGCATGTTTCAAGCCACGCAGTTGCTGAACCAATAATCTTCTGCCTAATTTCAAAACTGTCCCGATTTTTTCGGGATGGCTACAGCCAAAGGGGTAAAGAACTCACCTTAATTTGTCATTTCGAACACAGTGAGAAATCTGTTACAATTATTCACAGAAGTCACAGATATCTCAGTCATTCTTCCTTCGATATGACAACAGGTTATCTACAAGTCCCGCGCACTACGCCCAAAACTGCGGTACTCGTCGCGTTCAATATCAATTTCGGGCTCTGTGTATTCGCCGTCGTGGGGAATAAATGCCAGGTATTTACTTGGTATTCCGCGGTCGAGCCACTGTTTTTCGTAAAACGTACGGATGCGCAGCACATCAGTTAATCCTTCCCACTCGTACAAATTATCGGTTTCGGCCAGTATTTCGAATTGATTCAATTTCGCCATTTCCAGCGTGTAGTTGTACTGAAAATTACTGTCGGTTTTTAGATGCACTACACCGCCCGGTTTCAGAAAATTCCGGTATTTATTCAGGAACGTTGTTGAGGTAAGGCGTTTCCTCGCTTTCCGCATTTGCGGATCGGGGAAAGTGAGCCAAATCTCGTCCACCTCATCTTTGGCAAAAAACTGAGGAATCAATTCGATGTTGGTACGCAAGAATCCCACATTTGTCATTTCGCGCTGGTAGGCCAGTTTTGCACCTTTCCACAGTCGCGCCCCTTTAATATCCACACCAATGTAATTGATGTTCGGGTTTATTGCCGCCAATTCCACGGTATATTCTCCCTTACCACAACCCAGCTCCAAAACTATGGGCTGATCGTTTTTAAAAAATTCGGCAGACCATTTTCCTTTTAAATGAAAATCGTCGTGTCCCACCTTATGAAACGGCGCCTGAACAACATGTTCAAAACCCATCATTTCATCAAACTTCTTCAGCTTTCCTTTTCCCACCTTTAAAAAATAAACTGTTGGTATTTATAAATTTCTTTGATCTTCTATTTGACTTTTTCCACCCGCACACCCACGTCGGAAATTCCTTTTAGCTCGTCGTTGCGCATGCCCTGCTGCAAGCGTATGATATAATCGCCCGAGCGAGGGAAAAACACATTGCGCCGGTAGATTACCTCGCGGGTTTTTAATCCGCCAAAACCTTCGCCCAGCCATTTCCCCGACGGATCGGCCAGCACCATTTCGAAGGTATCGGTAACCGCTTCGCCACCGGGTTGCTCAATGGTAACAAACAGCCACAGGTTGCTGTAGCGGTAATCCACCTTGTTGCGCACATTAATGTAAAGATTATGATTTTGAAGGGTATCAGTAACCGGCACGTTAAAAACCACCAGCGAATCTTTGTTCCAAACGCCTTTGTTTATTGGCTTGTATTTATCGAAAACGCTGTGCGATTCGCACGCTGCCATAATCGCCACAATTCCCGTAAAAAGTATAACCTGAAAAAAACGACTCATTCTGCTTCAACTATTTTTCTTCAAAAAATCATTACATCAAACGCTGTAAAACGCACGTTGTTTTCTTTAACTACGGTTTTGGTTACGATTTTGATTGGATCGACGGTTTTGGCTTCCCCCTCTGTTTTGCTTTGGTTTTCGGCCCTGGCCGTTTCCCTGGTTTTTATCTTGCCTTCGTTCGGGTTTCGGTCCCTGTGCGCTGGGCTGATTTTGCTTTCGGCCCTGATTAGGATTACGCCGATTGGTGCGCTTTTTCGGGCGGCTTTTTTTCTTCACCTGATCGAAACGATCCAAATCTTCCTGGCCCACCACATTATGGAAGGTATCCATTTTTTGTGCTCCGGCATCGTATTTTTCAATCACCAGTTTCTCCGGTTTTTTGCCGTTACGGTTTAACCGCAACACCTCTTTTACCCGTTTTACGGGCACCGGTACCAAATTCGAGGGTCCGTTTCCTTGAGGGGCGTACCAATAAATCCCCCCAAATATATCCGCCTTTAAAAAATAATAAGTTACGTTCTCGGAGTGCAGCGGAATGTTGTTTGG
>NZ_JBFHGM010000057.1:0-22216 GCF_041583095.1 Draconibacterium sp. | reverse complement strand
ATCCTGATCTTTTATGTGCTGGGGGGAGGAACAGAGGTTGAAGAAGATAGAGAGAAGAAAGCCAAAGCCTTAACTGAAGGAGTCAACTATAATCTTCCTGATGCTGATAATTCCATTGAAATCTACGATAAAATGGAAGCTTATCAGAAGGATGAATCACAATTGGCACAGGTGCCTGAAGTTGACGTAAATGATACAACGAAGCAGGACGAAGTCAGTAATCAGGATACAATGAAGCAGGACAACACCATGTTGGATGAAAATGCCAATCAGAATGAAATTCTTGCTCATATCCGAAATAAAGAAAAGCTGGTACAACAGGAACTACAAGCAAAACCGGAAGTTCGAAAGAGTGGAAAAAAACCATCTCCCCAATACCAGAGTAAGCCTATAAAACCTGTAGTTAAGATACATGCGGAAACAACAAAATCAGTAACGCCGACAACCGGTATTGAAGAACTGGATGAGATCATCGATGAAAACATCGTGCTTAACCGTAAAAATGATTCACTAAAATACACGCTTCAACAAGCTCAGGGAAGGTTGCAACAGATCGAGGCCATACATAACCGGTCCTTTACCCTGGAGAAAAAACGTTCATCCGGATTTAATCCAAAGGAGACACCGAAGCAAGAGCTGATCAAAGCAGAGATTTATGAAACCGCAACGGTGTTGAATGGTAACCGGGTAAAACTTCGCCTGCTGGAAGACACCTGGATCAATGCTCAGAAAATACCACACAACACATTTATCTATGGGATCTGCAAGATCAAAAATGAACGATTGCTGATCGATATCACCCAAATGCCTGTTCAGGAAAACTTTGTTCCGGTAAAACTTGCGATCTACGATCTGGATGGACTGGAAGGACTTTATGTGCCGGATAATGCCGCACGAAAAGTTTACCAGGAGGTGGGTGCTTCTGCCAATACCTCTTCACTGATGGGAGTTACCAACAATCCGCTGACCTATACCGGAATCCGTGCAGCCGACCGGGCTGCCCAAACCATGCTCAAACGGGTACGCCTGAAAAAAGTAACCGTCAAGAAAAACACCCTTGTTTATATCATCAATCAAAAATAATCGTCATGAAACAAACAATATTTATCATCGCATTCTTTCTTTTTTCACTGGCAGGATATGCCCAGAATCAAATAGAAATCTGTCAAAACAAAACCACACACCTGATCGCCGAAGAAAAAATTACCTATCTGCAGGTGGGTGATCCTGATAAACTGATTGCTGAGGTAGTTCCTGAACAGCCCAATATGGTAAGGGTAAAAGCCGTGGATGATTTTGAAGGTGAATCTTCACTGACAGTAGTGAGTGCTAACCGTTCCTATTCCCTGTTTGTAAAGTATTCAGATACCAACAAGATCTCCTATAAACTGGAAGAATTTCATGGAGAGAAAGCCGGGGATCTAAAAATTGGCCCGGTACCGGAATACCTGTTAAAAGAACTTTGCAGCCAGATACTTCGGGATTGCACGCAAAAAACAATTCAGACAAAAAGCAAAAAAGACGGTATAATTTTTCGTTTACGAAATCTTTATCTAAAACAAGACCTGCTATTCTTTGAACTGGAAATCACCAACACCACCAATATTGTTCTGGATATGGAGGCCATTCACTGGTGGATCGATGACAGGAAGCAGGTAAAAGCCACCAATGTACAGGAGTACCAGGTGGAAGAATTGTACCGGCATTACAAATGGGAACGCATCCCTGCTAAAACCACACTTCGGGAAGTCGTTGTATTGCCCAAGTTTATTGTTCCCGATAAACGCATTTTAAAGATCGAACTGTTGGAAAAAGCCCTTGGGAATACCGGAAGGAAACTAACGCTGGAGGTTAAAAACAAAGCCATCCTGAAAGCTAACTCATTCTAGTATTCTGATCTTCTAATATTCTAATCTTCCAGAAAATGCTTAACGAATCCAGGGAATTACAACGTCTGCACGAGGGTTTCAGGTTTTTTTCTTATCTGCTGCTGTTTCTGACCTTATACATAGATCAGTTGGTCTGGTTCAGGGAACAGGGACTCTATATCCCTGAATTTACCATGGTATTGGAAAAGATTCTGAAGATAGAATTTCTTTCCAATACACTTTGGGCTAAAACAATATGTCTCGCTTTTCTTGCTATTACATGTATTGGTACCAAAGCAAAAAAGGAGCGGGACCTGAAAGTTTCTTCCATCGTTTTGCAGGTAATTACCGGCCTGCTGATCTTCTGGGGAAGTCTGTTGCTTATCGTTATCGTGCCTTTGGCGTATTTACTGTTGTCATTTTTTGGTTTTGTGTTCCTGAATATTGGTTTTGATAACATCTCCAAACTGATCAATGTGAACCTTATGAAAGACCGCTTTAACGAGGAAAATGAAAGCTTTCCACAAGAACGTGCCTACGAAGGGAATGAGTATTCCATAAACCTTGAAACCGTTTACCAGTACCGGAATAAACAACACGAAGGCTGGATTAATGTGATCAATCCTTTTCGGGGAACTATTGTGATCGGTACTCCCGGCTCTGGTAAATCTTATTCTGTAGTACTTCCTTTTATCAAACAGCACCTGGAAAAGGGATTCTGTATGTGTGTTTATGATTTTAAGTTTCCTGATCTGTCTGGAGTGGCTTACAATCGCTTTCTAAAGGCTCAGAAGAATAAGAAACTACCGGAGCAATCCCGGTTTTATGTCATCAATTTTGATGATATCCGAAAATCTTATCGCTGTAATCCACTGGCACCGGAACTGATGGAAAGTCCCATTGATGCTTTTGAATCTTCACGGACAGTACTCTATAACCTTAACCGCGAATGGATTCGTAAGCAGGGAGAGTTCTTTTCGGAATCGGCAGTTACCTTTTTTGCTGCAGTGATATGGTTTCTGAAGAAGTACAAGAACGGGGAATATTGCACCCTGCCTCATGCCATTGAATTGCTGCAACTGGAATACGACGATCTGTTTGAGGTGCTTTCGCAGGAAAACGATGTGGTGAATATCATTAATCCTTTTATTAACGCACACAAGCGGGGAGCAAATGAACAACTGGAAGGACAGCTGGGAAGTTTAAAGATCGCCATTTCAAAGATCATCAGTAAGGAAATTTACTGGATCTGTTCGGGTAATGATTTTTCGCTGGATATTAATAATCCTGAGCGACCAAAGGTAGTTTGCCTGGCCAACAATCCCCTTCGCATTGAAATGTATGGGGCTGTACTCTCACTTTTTATAACCCGAATGTTGAAGGTAATCAACCGCAAAGACCAGCGGAAAACCTCATTGATTTTTGATGAACTCCCAACCATTTATTTCCGGGGACTGGACACGTTGATTGCAACAGCCCGGAGCAATAAAATTTCAACGCTGCTGGGTATTCAAACCATCGATCAGCTGATTCGGGATTACGGAAAAGAACAGGCCAATGCTATTCTTACCAACATCGGAAATGCATTTGCAGGTCAGTCGGTAGGAGAGACAGCCCGGTTTATTCAGAGTCGTATGGGAAAAATATTGCAGGAACGCCAGTCCATAAATATCAACCGCAATACCCAGTCATCAACTTTCTCAACTCAAATGGATTTTTTGATGCCGGAAGGTAAGATAGCTACGCTGCCACAGGGGTATATGGTGGGGCAAGTGGCCGATAATTTTGGGCAGCAGGTTGGTCAGCGCAATTTTAACTGTCTGATTGATGTGGATACAGACCAAATTGAAAAGGAAGAACGGAATTATAAGGAGATTCCCGAAGTATATAAAATCGACGACTTGCAGGCACTCTTAGAAAATAACCGCACCCGGATTTGTAATGATATCAGGAAAATCCTTTTGGAAATCAGTAAGGACTCAAAATAGTCACCAGTAATTATTCACCTATTAAAATTAATAAGTATGGAACAAAGTACAAGAATTAAAAAAGAAGAGATCCCTTTTGACAAACTGGAAAAAGTGGGCGTAGACAAGGAATTTGTAAACCGTATGGAACCACAGGAACTGAATGCTTTTCTGAATGGCTACCGTTCCGATAAACTGTATACGGTAAATGCTAAAATCAATGACCAGGAATTTCGGATTCCGGCCAAACTACGACTTCAGAAAGGGGAAGATGGTGCGGTTAATGTAAAGGTGCATCCTATTCAGCGCCTGAATATCCCTGAAAAATTTATGGGACACAAGTTTACCGAGGAAGAAAGAAATGCCTTGCTAAAGGATAAGAATCTGGGGAAAACCATTGAACTAAAAGGTATTGATGGAAAGAAAGACCAGTATTATATGGCTATCGACCCCAAAACTAATGAGCTGATTCCGTTACGTGCCAGCAACATTAAAGTGCCTGGAAAAATAAAAGGAGCCACTTTATCGGAAGAACAAAAGCAGAAACTTGCTGCCGGTAAAAAGGTATTTCTGGATAAAATGACCGGCAGAAACGGACAAAAGTTTGGCGCATCACTCCAGGTGGATGCAGCCAACCGAAGCATCAACTTTTCCGGTTTTAAACAGGAGAAAAAACTGACAGAAGAACAAAACGAAAAACAGACAAAAACAAAAGGGGCTAAACAAAAAGTTGGTTAGCCTAATCCGGTTGATTTGAATTTTGAAAGGGAAACAGCCAAGCCTGTTTCTCTTTCTTCTCTCAATCCCTAAACCCTTGCTATAGCTGGTGGGGGAGGGGTTGGCAAGATGTGATTTTGTTTCACAAAATCGCTTGTGCCTGTCCGGCAGGGACTTTTAATCTAGCGATTAAAAGCTTGATTAATTCTGCGAATTAAAGTCTTAACAGTTAAAATTTAAGAAAACATGTCACGAAAGAGAAATCCTAGAGAGAGAAGAACCGAAGCACTTAGATTACGACTTACCCCTCTGGAAAAGAAATTGCTTCAGGACCGCCGCAAAAAAGAAGGCTACCGTAACCTGAGTGAGTTTATGCGGGCCAAAATTATCCGGAAGAGAGAAATTAAACAGATCATTGTCTCCCCAGAAGTTTCAACACTTATAAAAAGTATGGATATGAACCTGAATAAGATTGGTGTGAATTTAAACCAGATTGCCAAGCACATGAATGCAGAAAACATTACAAATCTGACTTCAGCTGATAAAAGCCTGATGGCTAAACTTCAGCAGGTGCTGAAAGCAAACTTTTCAGCTCTTCAGAAATACATGGATATACTTAAATAAACCTCGCTCAAATTAAAGCCTATGGTAATTGTGATGCATAAGAGTGCTTATACCGAGAACGTGATGATGTACAATGAAAAGAAAGTAAACGAAGGAGTTGCCACGTTCTTTCATTTTAAAAATACCAAGTCGGCTAATCCGTTTAACTACGATGAAAAACACCGGCTAAAAATCTTGCTGGATATTGAAGACGAAAATCCTCGTGCCTGGCATAAGTGTTTTCATGTATCGTTTAATCCATCAAACGAAGATTATAAAATCATGAACGATGGAACCATAAAACAGGAAATAGATAATATGATGGAGCACATGGGCTATAGTCACCAGCCTTACTTTGTGTACCGGCATGAAGATCTGGAGCGGGTGCACTTTCATGTGGTATCCACCCGGATAGATTGTGTGACTCATCAAAAGTTAAAAGACAATTTTGAGTGGCTGAAAATAAAAAGGTTTTTACATCAGCTGGAAGAAAAGTACAATCTGCCACTGAAAGAAAAACCTCAGGAGATTGACTTTCGTTTTTCAGCCCGCAGCAGAAATATTAAAGCGAACCTGGAGAACCTGTTTAAACACCTTAATGAAAAGGATGAACTCACTACCAAAGATTTGTATGATCAGGCTTTATTAACTTTTAAAGTTGAGGTACAAAAATCTGGAAGAGGCCACATCGTAGTGGTTCTGGGCAATGATGGCAAACCGGCCCGTTATCCCATTCGCCTGTCGAATTTTAAGAATAAACCGAAGTTTTATTCCAAAGAAAACAGGTTGACTCTACAAGAATCGGTTGAAAGAGAACAAAAAATCGAAAAGTCTAAGGATATGGATTTGACCAAGGTTGGAGTTATTGCAAGGGATGTGAATCGATTGGTGGAGCGAAGTAAATGGCAAAAAAAAGAGTCAAACTCAAAATACAAAGCCCGGAAAAAGAAACGGGGAAAACGCCACTGATACATCCTTCTTCCAAGAGAAACCATGTAAAGAATAACGATAAAATATCATTGCTGAATTATTAACTAAAAACTTTAAAAATATGTTATCAGATTTTTTTAGAATTAATCTCCCATACGGAATAGCAAAGAATAGAAACAATGAATGGATGGCTTTTAACCGGGAATACCTGCCGCTCGGATTCAACAACGAGAGTTATAGGGAAGCACCGGGGGAAAACCACAGGAATTTGCCCGTTTATACAAAATATAAACAAGTGCCGGAACATTTGTTGTTGGAGTTAGCTGATGAAAAACATGCTGTTCAGCGTGATAAAAACGGAGAAATAATCCGTTTGTTTCTATACAATGATGGTACAAACCCCGTGAACCAACTCGAAAGAAGGGATGATTTATGGAAGAACTATTTTTATAAATTGGAACGTCTTTCTGAATTAAAAAGAACGGATGAATGGAAGACGGGGTTTTATATGATGCGAGAAATAAAAATAGAAGACAAACAAAAATACCTGGATAAGAATTACATATTTGATGATATTCCTGAACTGGCAGACCGGAAAAGATGTCTGCATTGTGGCTCAATAATAATAGTCGGAAACTACAAGGTGTTTGCAGATGAACAAGGAGACGAATACATCTATTGCCCGAATGCACCCGAGTGTGACGGAACCATTATTGACTGGATGGATGTTTAAATGCCAAAGAAAAAGAGCTACTCAACAGCAGCTCTTTACTAATGTTAACCCCCAAACACACAGATGATCGAACGATCATCTGTTGTAAATATAATTATTTTTTGATTATATTAGGGTGTAAAGGCGATTTAAAAAATCTATTGAATGGTGCTTTCGATTTATTGACCCGAGAGCACAATTGAAACAACTAATTAATGAAAAATAGAGTTTAGCAGATCCTTTGTTTGATAAAGGATGATATAAAATAAATTACCGGACAAATGATTACCAGATGAAGGCATGGATTTTATATAATATAATAGTTGGATTTGCAGTTTATTGGATGTCAAATTTGATATTATGGTTCCCCTGGAGTATCAATCCAGTGCTTGGAATGACTTTAATGCTAACAGTTTCACCTATAATATGGTTAATATCTACATTCTATTGTATTCGTACCTTCCCGAAGAAAAATATACTGATTGGGGCTGTGTATAATAGTTTGATACTCCTTGTTATCGCAGTTGTGATGGATTATGTGTTTTTTGGACTAATTAGGAATGCAATGGAACAGTTATATCATCCAACAACTTTCTATGGATATGGTTTTGTTGCCAGTATACCATTTATTGCTGCATTCGGACTTCGAAAAAAAATAGAGGAGAGAAAACGAGATGTTCGTCAATCTGATTTTGTAAAAGCAGGAATAACTGGATTAGTTTGTTTTGGCTTATTGACTTTAATAATAATTCTGGGGATTGAAATATAGAATAGAAATGCCAGTATCGTTTATAACACACCAAAGGGCCGAGTTTTCCGAGCATTATTACCCGTGTTAATGTTGGGTGGATAATGACTCAGCTAAATAATTTTTTGATTAAAAGTAAAGAGCTACCCAAAAGTAGCCCTTTTACTAAGTATTTATTTCTCAATAAAAACGATTGGAAGATTTTCTTCCTTCTCAAATGTAGTAAATATAAATTCAAGATTAACATTTGAAAGTTTTGAAAAGGTATGTCAATCTCAAATTTACGTTTGGAAATCGGTAGATATTGAAGAATAAAAGTTAACATTAAATCAAATAAATGTGATGGCACGATATTGATTGATGCGAGGACAATACTGATTAAGAATGATTGAATGTGAGACCTCTTCTTGGTCAAAAATATTTTATTGGAAGAAAGAGCAGTTGAATAACTATCCTTAACCTTTATGTTAATTCCCAAACTCACAATATGGGAAGAACCTCAAAGCAGAAAAATATTTTAAATTACTATCCTAGTTCAAGTTTCTTTTGTACATGCAATATTTGAAATATCAGATATAAAGACTTTTAGAAAGGAAAAAATTTTATGAAAAGCCGGAACAAATAGTCCCGGCTTCCATTTTTTTATCTTTTAATCGACCACCCTGTTTTCAAGCCGAAAACAAACCAGCCAAGGTACAATGCACCAACGGCAAAAATTGTATCGCCAATGGCGCGTAACCAGCGTATTGTTTCTAAAGTCGGACTTTCCAGAAATTCCGCAGAGCGAGCATACCATAAGCCGTGTTTAACACTGGCCACAGTTTGTGCCAATCCAACAGGAAGAACGCTTAGAACCACCATCAGCAAGAGACCGATATTCATCATCCAAAATGAATACCGTATTGTTTTTTCTTTCCAAACCGCATTAATATCCATATCGCGCAAAACAAAAAGCATCAGGCCAATTCCCAGCATACCATAAACTCCGAACAAAGCAGTGTGTCCATGAACCGGTGTGGTATTTAATCCCTGCATGTAATAAAGGGCAATAGGTGGATTAATTAAAAATCCAAAGATCCCGGCACCCAGGAAATTCCAGAAGGCTACGGAAACAAAAAAGTATATCGGCCATTTATAAGCAGCAACCCATTCTTTGGCGCGGCTCATTCGTATATTATGATAGGCTTCAAAACCCATTAATACCAGTGGGACTACTTCCAATGCACTAAACGTGGCTCCCAGGGCAAGCACTGCTGTTGGTGTACCTGTAAAATACAGGTGGTGGAAAGTACCTATTATTCCACCGGATAGGAAAATGATAGTAGAAAACAGCACACTAGATGTGGCAATTTTTGTTTGAATCAACTGCATTCGTACAAAAAGGAAAGCGATAGCGACAGTTGCGAAAACTTCAAAAAAGCCTTCAACCCATAGGTGAACAACCCACCAACGCCAGTATTCGGCAATTGCAAGGTGAGTTTGTCGTCCCCACATTAATCCGGCAGCGTAAAAAGCTGCAATAGCCACCGACGAAATAAGAAACATGGTCAGTAAATGGCGGTTCTCGTTCTTTGCTTTTAATGCCGGCCAGATTGCACGCCCCATTAAGAATAGCCATAATACCAATCCAACAAGCAGAAAGATTTGCCAGAATCTGCCTAAGTCAACATATTCATAACCCTGATGCCCGAACCAGAAATTTTCAACTAAACCAAGTTTTTGCATTACACCCATCCACTGACCAGCCAATGAACCAACAACAATAATCAGCAAGGCGATAAACAAGAAGTTAACGCCAAAACGCTGGAACTTTGGTTCCTTACCCGAGATTGCGGGTGCAATAAAAAGTCCGGTAGCCAACCACGAAGTTGCTATCCAGAAAATCGCCAGCTGAATATGCCACGTTCTGGAAATGGAATAGGGGAGAAAGTCGGCGAGTGGTAAGCCATAAAAGCCCAGTCCTTCCACACCATAGTGTGCTGTTACCACTCCCATAAAAATTTGTACTAAAATAAGTGCCGTCACTACCCAGAAATATTTTAAGGTAGCTTTCATCGACGGAGTGAGTTTAGTACCCGACAGCGGATTTACCTTCGGAATATCGGGATTGGCTTCTTCTTCCCGGTTAGTGGCATAATACCATCCAAGTAGACCAATTCCAAAAAGTAAGATAATAACGCTAAATCCGGTCCACAATAGCAAGGAACCTGTAGGTTCATTACCTACCAGTTTTTCAGGAGGCCAGTTATTGGTATAGGTAATATCTTTTCCCGGACGTTCAGTAACTGTTGCCCAGCTTGCCCAAAAGAAAAAAGCATTCATTTTGTCCATCCGTGCTTCGTCTTTTATCGAGTTGGCGGGAATGGCATAGGCTTCGCGTAAGTCTGCCAGTTCGGGATCACTCATAAACAAGCCGGAATAATGAGCACTATTACTTTTAATCGCTTCGGCACGAACTTTTGAAATTACAAGACTTTTTGATGCTACATCGTAGGTGTTTTTCCGCAGTTCGTTTTGCAAACGTTTTTGCAACAGCGCCTGTTTCTCATCTTCCAGGTCATCATACGATTTTGAAAACTCAACTAACGACCAGGTATCTAAAATAAAAAGAGCTTCTTTGTGTAACCAGTCGGCTGTCCAGTCGGGGGCTTTGTAAGCGCCATGCCCCCAAATGGTTCCAACTTCCTGTCCGCCCATCGATTGCCACACATTTTGGCCATCTTTAATATCGGCAGAAGTAAATAGAACTGAGCCGTCCGGCGTAATTACTTTTTCAGGAATGGGAGGTGCTTGTCGGTAAATTTCCCTGCCAAAATAGCCAAGTATTCCAAACGAAATTACCATTACGAGGATAAAACCGATCCAGAGTTTTTTTGAATTCATAAATAATGATTTTAAAGTTTAGTACTGCAAATGTATAATAAAATCATAAAAGGACCCCGTTGTCCTTTGATAAAATGTTTTTATCTTTGTCAGAAAAATAATAGCTATGGAAATCAGTAAAGAATTAACAGTAGGTGAGGTTGTAAAAGAAAATTATAAAACAGCTCAAATTTTCGATCGTAATAATATCGACTTTTGTTGTGGTGGTGGTATCAGTATTGAAAAAGCGTGTGAAAAGGCAAAAGTGGAGATCTCTTCACTTCTTCCTGAATTGGAAGCAGCTGTACAGGCAAATGATCCTGATTCGAAATATATTGATTCGATGGAGTTGAACGAATTATGCGACTACATTGAAAAAAGGCATCATTCGTATGTTATGGACAATATTCCTTTTTTAAGTGAAAAGCTTGATAAACTATGTAGAGTGCATGGCGAAAATCATCCTGAACTTTTTAAAGTTCGCGAACTGTTTGAAACGGCAGCTGGTAACCTTACTGCACACATGAAGAAAGAAGAGTTGGTGTTGTTTCCTTATATCCGCAGGTTGGTAAATGCTAAAAATAGTGCTAATTCAGGATCATCTGAATTTGGAGGAATTGATGCACCTATTCAAACAATGTTGGACGAACACCAGGCTGAAGGTGAGCGTTTTTTTGAAATAGCAGCAATAACATCCAACTATACTTGTCCACCCGATGGATGCAATACCTATCGTATAACATATCAAACCTTAAACGATTTTGAGCAGGATTTGCATCGACATATTCATTTAGAAAACAATATTTTATTTTTGAAAGCATTAGCTTTGGAGAAAGAAATTATTTCGAAAAACTAAGCTTATGTTGGCTAAAAGTACAGAATATGCAATCCGTGCACTGGTTTTTGTTCAGCTCCGTAACTGGGAGGGCAAACGACCGGGCGTTATCGAGATTGCAAAAGAAATTGAAGCGCCCTCAGCGTTTTCAGCAAAAATTCTACAAACACTCACCCGCCACCGGTTATTGGACTCGGCAAAAGGCAGGGGCGGTGGATTCTTTTTTAATGAGGAACACAAAGAATTGACGCTTTACCAGGTGATCCATGTAATGGAAGGGGATGCGTGTTTTCACCGATGTGGATTTGGACTAAAATCCTGTAACAATGATAATCCGTGTCCGTTACACGAACAATACAAGGAGGTTCGCGATAAATTTTTCGATATCGTAAAAGAAGAAACCATACAAGCATTGTCGGAGAAAATCAGAAAAGGTGAGGCCGTTTTAAACCGGGGTCCTTTTTAAGAAGGTTCAGTCAGGGAAATTGGAGCATGATAAACTGAAGAATTAGTATTGAGTGACAATAAAAAGAGTTTGGCGAGACGACAGTATAAACACTTGTATCGCCTGTAAAATGTGTAATCTTTTTGCGCCAAGGGTATTTAAAGTATTCGATAAAATGATTGTAGTGCCGGGGCTGGATTACACTTTTTATGAAAAGGAAATTAAAGACGCTGCAGAGAATTGCCCGGTGCAAATTATAAAATTTGAGGAATAAGCTATGAGTGAGCTAATTAACAATTCGAAGTATAGGAAGGAACAGTTAAAGCAGTTGATACTAAAGCTGCATAAGGGAGAATCTGCAGAACGTGTTCGAGAAGAACTGATTGAATCGTTAAAAAACATTCCATACGGCGAGGTCGTTGAGGTAGAACAGGAACTTATGCAGGAAGGCTTACCGGAAGAAGAAGTATTGAAACTCTGCGATGTGCATGGTTCAGTGCTGGAAGGGAACGTTGATTTGTCGGGGGCGAAAGCCATACCTGAAGGACATCCGGTGGATGTGTTTCAACAGGAAAATGTTGAATTACGTAATGTAGCCAGACAAGCTAAACAGCAGCTTGATCAGTTAGCACAAGTGGAAGAAAATGATTTTAAGTCTTATGCGCTGAACCTGGAAAGTCTCTTTAATCAGTTAATGGACGTTGATAAACACTATCAGCGCAAAGAATACCTGGTATTTCCTTATCTCGAAAAAAATGAAATTACCGGTCCGCCGAAAGTAATGTGGGGCAAACACGATGAAATCAGAGATCAGCTGAAAGCCTGTATTACAATTCTGAAAACACCGGACCTTAAACCCGGAGATCTTCTGGATTCGCTCGAATTGTTGTTTTATGTAGCAATTCAGGGATTGATTGATATGATTCAAAAGGAAGAGGAAATTTTGTTTCCTATGGCCATGGATGTGCTTACTACCGAAGACTGGTGGAGTATTCATAAACAAACGCTGGAATACGGATTTACGCTCTATGATCCAAAAGTAGAGTGGAAACCTGAGGGACTCACAGACGATGCTACTGAAAGTAATGTTACTTCCGATGGAAATATTCAGCTGCCATCGGGAAGTTTTTCTGCCGATGAAATCAAAGCTATACTAAACTCAGTTCCTTTCGACATGACTTTTGTGGACCGAAATGATAAGGTGAAATATTTTACCCAGGGAAAAGAGCGGATTTTTGCCCGCAGCCGATCCATCATCAACCGCGATGTGCGTTTGTGTCATCCTCCTGGGAGCACACATATTGTTGAAAAGATACTGGAGGATTTTAAATCGGGAAAAGCCTCGCACGCACCATTCTGGATTCAAATGAAAGGCCAATTCATTAAAATTGAATATTTCGCGTTGCGGAACGAGGCGGGAGAATATCTGGGAACACTGGAAGTTTCGCAGGATCTTTCTGAGAACCGAAGCCTGGAAGGCGAACGACGGATTTTATCATACACCGACGAAAATAAATAGGAGATGGAGAAACTGATTATTACGCCGAAAACAAAAATATTCGATCTGTTGGAAGATTATCCGCAGCTTGAAGATATACTAATTCAGGCGGCGCCTCCTTTTAAAAAATTGAAGAATCCGGTGTTGCGCAAAACCATTACTAAAATTACAACCTTGAGTCAGGCTGCTACAATTGGTGGATTAAAAGTGGAAGAGCTGATCAATAAATTGAGAACCGAAGTCGGTCAAGCCAATGTTGAGGTTGTTGGTGATGAAGGTGAAAATTATGTGACTGAAAAACCGTCGTGGTTTAATGAGAATAATGTAGCAGAAACCATTGATATTCGTGAAATGCTAAATGCCGGAGATCAACCAGTTCATGAAGTGATGTCGGCGATAAAAAAGCTGAATGACACTGAAATACTAAAAGTTGTTGCACCATTTGTTCCGGCTCCTTTGCTCGATAAATCGTTGAGTATGGAATATAAGCATTGGCTTGACAAGAAAGATAGCGAGGAATATTGGGTGTTTTTTATCAAATAGGTCTTACAATGTCTGAATTCACAAAAACCAACGAGAAGAGACTGGCAAAACTAAAGGAAGTTTCAAAACAAATTCTTGAAACAGGAAACGCACACTCTTTTATTCTAGCCAACAAGGAATTTATACAAACAGTAATACCAGACGATTTTATTGCATTGTTCGATACACTCGTTAAAGAAGAATATCCGGTTGAAAACCTAAAAAAGCTTGCCAGTAAGGTTTTGAATATATTTCATATTCCTATTGAAGCTTATCCGCGAATAGAACCAGTCGCCGATTCATTTTTAGGAGTTTTGGAACAGAATAACCGCGAAATGGTGCTGGTGTTGGATGAAATACGGCCGGTATTTAAAGCCTTTGTAAAAGACCCGGCGAACGATACAATGCAAACGAAACTGCTTAACAAATTCAGAAAGCTGGAAGTTTTCGTGAAACATTATACGATTAAAGAAAATGTACTTTTTCCAATCATTGAAAAAGCATGGCCCGATTACCGCTGCCTGCAAATAATGTGGTCTATTCACGATGATATTCGATCGAATATTAAGTTCGTAATCGGTCAATTGGAAAGTGGTGCTATCGATATTAAGACTTTTAACCGTTGCGTTGGCGATATCTTTTTTAATATGATGGCCATCAAATTCAGGGAAGAACATATTTTGTTTCCCGTGATTCTTTCCACTATTAAAAAGGAAGAATTGGAAATAATGAATCAGCTGGGATTTGAAATAGGATATCCTTACATTCAGCCCCGAACAACAAACAAGGAAGAGCAGGTAAGCGTCTCGGACGGATTTATAAACCTCGGCACCGGAATTTTAAATGCAGAACAGATTAAACTGATTTTTAATCACCTTCCGGTTGATATTACCTACGTGGATGAACACAATAAAGTGCAATATTTTTCTACTCCTCCAAAACGAATTTTTCCACGAACGGTTGCCATCATTGGTCGGGAAGTAAAAAACTGCCACCCTCCGGAAAGTGTACATGTCGTCGAGAAAATTGTAGAGTCGTTTAAGTCCGGAGAAAAAGAACAGGCTTCCTTCTGGATTAAAATGAAAGGTGACTTTATTCTGATTCAGTATTTTGCGGTACGGGATAAATCGGGTAAATATAAAGGAGTGATTGAGGTTTCGCAGGAAATCTCCGATATCAAAGCTTTGGAAGGCGAAAAACGATTGCTTGACTGGTAAAATATATCCTGAAAATTTCTACCCCAAACTTGCTAACTTCTGACAAAACATAACGGTTTTAAAGAGTTTGTTGAAAGAGATTGCGTTGATGTAACTTGATGTTGTTTGAAATTTTCGGCAAATTTTAGAGAATATCCCAAAATGTAACATTTGGTACAAAATTTATGTATGATTCAAAAGATATTTACTGCATAAAAGTTCGATCAACCAATTGCTATGATAAAACAACTACTTCCACCTAAAAAATGGCAGCTTCCGGTAATTTTCGTATTAAGCATATTTGTGGGGTTGGTAATGTTTCTATTTTATGTTTCAAAAGCACATTCGTACCTTTCCGATAATCCTGCAACTTGTACCAACTGTCATATTATGGCACCACAGTATGCCACCTGGCAGCATAGTTCTCATCGCGAGGTTGCCCATTGTAACGATTGTCATGTTCCTCATAATAACGTATTTAATAAGTATTATTTTAAAGCGAAGGATGGTTTGCGCCACGCAACAATTTTTACCCTGCGGAAGGAGCCTCAGGTAATATATATTCATGAAGAAGGTGCCGAAGTTGTACAAAACAATTGTATTCGCTGTCATCAGAAACTATTGGAAGATCCCAAATTGATCGGGAATGTTGAAGCACATAAAGCACATCGCGAAGACAGACGTTGCGTAGAATGCCATCGTGAAGTTCCACATGGTCGGGTAAACAGCATTTCCAGTGTTCCGAATGCCCGGGTGCCATTGCCCGAAAGTCCTGTCCCCAACTGGATAAAAGAATATGTAAATAACAATTAACACTAAATATCATGAGTGCAAAACAAAAACTAACCGAAAAACGCCCATGGTTGGCATGGGTATTATTTTTAACAACCGTTGTAGTGGTTTTCTTCCTTGGTCTGTTGGCTTCTTCAATTGTTGAACGACGAACTGAAGCGGCTTACGTTAATGTTCCGAAGGCAGAAATTGGAAAATTTGAACCACGAAATGAAGTGTGGGGACAGAATTATCCCCGCGAATTTCAATCGTATTACGGAACTGCTGATACCAACTTTCAGAGTAAATATAACGGCAATACAATGATTGATATGCTGGAAGTAGATCCGCGCCTAGTTGTTCTTTGGGCCGGGTATGGTTTTTCAAAAGACTATAACCAGGGACGAGGTCATTTCTATTCAATAACTGATATTCAAAATACCTTGCGTACCGGAGCACCAAAAACTCCAAAAGAAGGGCCGATGCCTGCAACCTGTATGACTTGTAAAAGCCCGGATGTTCCGCGGCTGATGAACGAAAAGGGTGTAGCTGCATTTTACACCGGAGCATGGGCCGAATTAGGAGCAGAGGTAGTAAATCCAATTGGTTGTGCCGATTGTCACGATAACGAAACGATGAATCTTACGATTACACGTCCTGCTTTGGTAGAAGCTTTTGAACGAATGGGAAAGGATGTTACGAAGGCCAGCCATCAGGAAATGCGAAGTTTGGTGTGTGCCCAATGCCATGTGGAATACTATTTCGACAAGAAAAAAGTGGATGGCGCACAATATCTTACTTTCCCGTGGGATAACGGTTTTAGTGTTGAAGCCATGGAGGAATACTACGACAATCTGGAATTCAGTGACTGGACACATGCTTTGAGTAAAGCGCCTATGCTGAAAGCGCAACATCCCGGATATGAGATCCATTCTACCGGAATTCATGCACAGCGTGGAGTTTCGTGTGCCGACTGCCACATGCCTTACAAAAGCGAAGGTGGGCAGAAATTTACTGACCACCATATGCAGTCACCACTCAATAATATTGCCAACTCGTGTCAGGTTTGCCACCGTGAAGAGGCCGGAACTCTAATGGCCAATGTGTACGAACGTCAGGATAAAATTATTGAGAACCGCGATAAACTGGAAGAGCTATTGGTGCGTGCGCATGTTGAAGCTAAAAAGGCCTGGGATCTGGGAGCTGAAGATGGTCAAATGCAGGATATTTTAATGGGAATTCGTCATGCACAATGGCGCTGGGACTATGCTGCAGCAAGTCACGGTGGATCATTCCACTCACCGGTTGAAATAGGAAGAGTTATTTCTACCGGTATTACGATTGCACAGGAAACACGAATTGAATTGGCACGTTTACTTGCCGATCTTGGACATAATCAGGCAATTCCATATCCTGATATTGCTACCAAAGCAAAAGCGCAGGAGTTTATTGGCCTGGATATGGATAAACTAAATAGCGATAAGCAGGATTTCCTGAAAACCATTGTACCGCAATGGATGAAAGAAGCCGAAGAACGTGAAAAAACTTACGATGCAGTTGTTCAGTTGCAGGAGTAATAAAACCTAAACCCAAAATTTATGAATAATTCCAGAATTGCCATTTTGGTAGTAGTGATTATGTGTGTTTCTTTTGCTGCAAAAGCACAGTTTTCACTATCCGGAGAATACAGGCCGCGAACTGAGTTAAGCCGTGGCTATAAGTCGCTTGCCATTGAAGATCAGAAAGCATCTTTGATTACTTCGCAACGTACTCGTCTAAATGCCATGTTTAAAAACGAATACATAATTACCAGCCTGGTGCTGCAGGATGTTCGGCAGTGGGGGAGTCAGCCGCAATTAGTGGGTAACGAAGATTATTCTATTTCCGTTCATCAGGCATGGGCCGAAGTTTTATTTTCTCCGGATTTTTCATTAAAAGCCGGTCGTCAGGAAGTTGTGTATGATGATCATCGTATTTTCGGAAATGTGGGTTGGGCACAGCAGGCACGCTCGCATGACATGGCAATTTTTAAATACGAAGATGAAATTAAGTTGCATTTTGGTGTTGCTCATAATGAAAATAACGATATCACCGATAATATTTACAATGGGCCAGATGCGTACAAAGACCTTCAGTTTCTTTGGTTTAATAAAAGCTGGGAGAACAGTGCATTGAGTTTGATGCTTTTGAATAACGGCGTTCCGTATATGGAAGAGGATGAACAGAAGAATCGATACAGTCAAACTATAGGAGGAAGGTATACCACATCGGTTGAAGAAGTTAAACTTGCAAGTAACCTGTATTGGCAAACCGGGAAACATGTTTCGGGCGCAAAGATTAGTGCATTGAACTTATTGTTTGAAGCTGCTTATAAAAATTTTGTTGCAGGATATGAACGTCTTTCAGGAACCGGTTATACTGAAACGGAGAAATATAAATCGTTTACACCACTTTACGGCACCAATCATAAATTCAATGGTTTTATGGATTATTTTTATGTTGGTAGTCACATCGGTTCGGTGGGCTTGAACGATATTTATCTGAAATACAAGTACACTAAAGATAAGTTTGTGTTTGATGCACATCTGCATTATTTTGGAGCTGCAGCCGATCTTTCTGCGGATGCATCAAAATATCTGGGAACAGAACTCGATCTGTCAGGAAAATGGATAGTAAATCCGTTTACCGCCATTTCGCTTGGCTATTCTACAATGTTTGCAGGTAATTCAATGGAAATACTGAAAGGCGGCGATAGTTCCGTAGGCCAGCACTGGGCTTATCTGATGATATCCGTTACACCGTCTTTTATAAAATGAGTGAAAGCTAAATTCAGGTATTGAATCCGGAATGTATCTGTTTATTGTTCTGTTCGTTTTCAATGATTTAAATAGCTTAATTTCAAATCAATTTGAGACTTTCTGTCTTGAGGAACTTTTAGCCAATGTAGTGCTGGTTCCAGTGCCGAAAAAACCTGGTATTTTGAAGAATGTTTATAGCTTCTAACGTACTGTACGGCCTTGTTGAGCAATAATTCAGAAGTCAGAATGGCAAATTTATTTAATCCCGTATCATCAATGTTATCAAATACAAATTGGCTGAGATCCTCAATTTCTACAAAGTTCAACTCAGTATTCGCTTTTCTGATATCAATTAAGATGGAATATTCCTTTCGAAAAAATGGATTGTTTTTTAAATCAGTAATTACTCTTTCAACACTCTGCTGATTGAGCAAATTATTATGGGAAACAATTATCAATCCTAAACTTTCAATGATATGAAGATTCTCACTTGAAGACAACATTATATCTTAATTGGTAATACAGAGGATAAAGTAAGCTAAATTTTTTATTAATGAATTACTGTCGGAATAAATAATGGATAGAATACTTCCATAATTCTTGTCGACGATAATTCGTCGTCTTGATTAATCCAGGGCAGTTGAATAACCCATTTATGTTATGCGGAAAGGCTACGTTTTGATACCAGATTTCTTCACAGCTAAAGTGCAGAATGGTTTGAGTTGATCAAAGCATTCAAACTGCTACACTTGAATTTGAATCCTTGTAGTCGTAAGTTCTTATATATTCAAGTGCTTCATATCCAACAATAAATCAAGAAGATTGTTATTAAGAAAACTTAAAACTTAAAAATGGATAAGGGAACTCAGACAATGATTAAAAACCTGCATGAAAAAACAGGTAAATCTCTCGATCAATGGATAGAAATTGTTCGTAAAGAAAACCACACTAAACATGGAGAGATTATAAAATTTCTGAAAGAAGACCATAGCTTAACGCATGGTTATGCCAATTTAGTTGCACATATGGCAAAAGGAACTGTTGCCGATGCGGTGGAAAATCAAGATGATTTAATTGTGAAGCAGTATAAGGGTAAAGAGCATTTTAAACCTGTTTACGATAAACTTATCTCGGAGATTTTGAAATTGGGTAATGATGTGGAAATTGCACCTAAAATGGCATATGTAAGTCTTCGAAGAAAGAAGCAATTTGCCACTTTAAAACCGGCTACAAAAACCAGGTTTGAAATTGGAATTAACTTAAAGGGAAAAACACCCGAGGGAAGACTTGAGGCTGAGAAACCGAATTCAATGTGTTCGCATAAGATCAATATTACTGATCTGAGTAATATTGATGAAGAAGTTTTGAACTGGATTAAAGAAGCTTATACAAATGCAGGGTAAAGATTACTGAACTAAACCTGAATGTTACATGTCTAAAATATTCTTTTTAGCAATTAATTCATTGATTCTTATCACAACGGCCTGTAATTCGAAGAATCAAAGAGCCTCAAAAGAAAAGTCGATAAATGATTATGCCATAATTTATAATGTTTTGGTCAGCGACTCAACCGATAATTATGATGTTTTCAAAATGAACCTTGACGGTAGTGAAAAGAAAAATATTACCAATCTACCCGGAGTTGAATGGTCGTATATTTCAATTGGGAAAAAAGTTTTATTTCTTTCGGATAAAGATACTTGTCGTCGCTGCTTTCTATTATATCAAACAAACTATGTGGGAGAGAATCCAAAAAAAGTATCGGATATTCTTCTTGCGGACAGTTGGATGAGTTCCCGAAAGAATGGCTTGGAAGTAATTGTAACACCAAAGGCCGATTCCGCTTTTTATATTATTGATCTGGAAGGAAATATTCAGAGTAGAGTAGAAACAGGATTGCCTTATTCTCGTGATCCGGTTTTTGTCAATGATGGTCACCAAATTGTTCTTCGAGGAGGTTTGACGAAGTCAAAATTAATTCCGGGATTCAATGAAGAACTCTATATCATAGATATTGATGGTACTAATCGAAATCAATTGACTCAATACCCGAAAAAGGACACAACAGCAGGAAGGTTTGGATACAAAGCAGGTACTCCAAAGCTACATCCAACTGAAAATTATATCACCTACCAAAGTAAGCAAAACGGTAAATACAGCCTCTTTGCTGTCAGTATTGACGGAAAGAAGCATTGGAAGCTAACTGAAAATGTTCAAAATGAGGGATGGCATGATTGGAGCAGTGACGGGAAGTGGCTTGCTATAGAGTTATTTGACGACAGCCAGACACAATTTCACATAGGACTTATGAATTGGGATACCAAAGAACTGAGTATACTAACAGATACAACTTATAAATACCAACAGAGCCCAAATTTTGTGTTGAAGAATTGAAATTTAATGCTAATTCAAAAATAAAAATTATGGCAACAGTAAACGTTTATCTAAATTTTAATGGAAACTGCCGAGAAGCATTTGAGTTTTATAAATCGGTGTTTGGCGGTGATTTTTCGGATGTGAATACTTTTGGTGAAATGCCACCACAGGAAGGTATGCCTCCAATCCCGGAAGAAATGAAAAATAATATCATGCATATTGGGTTACCGATAAGTAATGAAACGATGCTAATGGGTAGCGATACAGCAGGAGAATGGGCACCTAAACTGGAATTTGGAAATAATTTTTCCATTTCAGTTAATACTGACAACGAGAATGAAGCAAGCAAAATATTCAACGCTCTGGCTGTTGATGGAAATATTACAATGCCACTTAATAAAACATTTTGGGGTGCTTATTTCGGAATGCTAACCGATAAGTTTGGTATTAATTGGATGGTAAATTGTCAGCTGGCTACTCCTGAATAGTAACATATTAGGAATCGGTTAGAGTCGTTAATATACTGGAGAAGTCATTATTGATGTAAATTTTCTGAATATGAGATTCTTTGCATCTGCCTTTATAGTTTCTAGCTTTTTGTTGAGTTGTAACCCCAAACCGAGAAAATCTAATGTAGCAAATGAAGTTCCAATTAATACCAATGAGATTATGAATGATACAACACCAAAAGTGACAGGGATCGGAGGAATCTTCTTTTTTTCTGAAAATCCGGATGACTTAAAAGATTGGTACAAACAAAATTTAGGCTTGGAAACCAATGAATATGGCTCGACTTTTGAATTTCGCAATGCGAATCGTCCGGATGAAATTAACTATCTTCAGTGGAGTCCTTTTAGCCAGAATAATGAATATTTTTCTCCATCAAAGAAAGAATTCATGATTAATTACAGGGTTCAAAATATAGAAGGCCTTGTAAGAAATCTTAAAAAGTCAGGGGTTACCATCTTGGATACCATTGAAACTTTTGAGTACGGAAAATTTGTTCATATAATGGATTCGGAAGGTAACAAAATTGAACTATGGGAACCAATCGACAGCGAATTGACCAAACTAGGTGGTAATACCACAAAATAAGAGCTTCTTTTAAGTTTATTTAAATCCACAATTAGTTCAAATTGGTAAGTATATTTAAAAGCAATTTTGAAAGTCATACTTTATTTTCTTGAAATACAAAAGCTTCTTTGAATAAAATATTTTGTAACAAATAATTGGGAGGAATCAGGAAGTTAAGCAAAATTAATATTACCATACAAATAGGTACAAGAAAAAAAGAAAGGGCAGTTCAACAACTGCCCTTAAACTAATGTTAACCCCCAAACACACAATTGGTCAGAACGACCAACTACT
>NZ_JBFHGM010000056.1:0-22338 GCF_041583095.1 Draconibacterium sp. | reverse complement strand
CGGTGCTGCCCCCAGCGTTCGTTAAAGGTTGTCCAGATTACTACTGATGGATGGTTATAAAGAACATCAATCATGGTCTTTAACTCATCCATATATAACTCATGTGCCCAATCAGGCCAATCGGCTTCAACCCTATCGTTTTCATTGTTCCACCAGTTTTTATTTTTAGGTTCGTAGTTATCCGAAAGTGTTTCCAGTCTTTTCCATTTTGGCCACTCGCTGCCCCCTGCTCCACCTGAGGTTTGATCTTGCCAGATAACAAATCCCAAGCGGTCGGCATGGTAATAATAGCGACGTATTTCCGCTTTTTTGTGCTTGCGAATCATATTAAAACCGGCTTTTTTCAGGAAGTCCATTTCCCAAACAATAGCCTCATCAGCTGGAGGAAGTAAAAAGCTCCCCGGCCACCAACCCTGATCGAGCGGTCCTAAATGGAAACTTTTTTCACCATTTAAGGTAAATTGCCAGTTGCCATAAGCATCACACTCTTTTCCAATGGTTCTGAAACCGGTGTAAGAATCTACCGCATCAAGCACTTCGCCATCTTCGCCCAAAAGTTCGATTTTAACATCGTATAAAAACGGAGACTCAGGCGACCATAGTTTTGCATTTTTTACACTTAAAGTAGCCTTTGTGCACATTCCTGTTTTTTGGGCAACCATTTCATCACCATCAAGTACAGTAACTTTTAATTGAACTTTTTTCTTCTGGCCTGCAACTACTGCTTCTGCTTTTAATTCACCATGCATATCGGCCAGTAATTTTACCGATTCGATGTAGGTTTGTGGAACGCTCTCCATCCAAACTGGTGCCCAAATTCCAGAAGATGGAGTATACCAGATTCCTCCGTTATCGCGCTTTTGCTTTCCGCGAAGCTGGTAAAGGTCGGGATCGTCTGTTCCATCAATTACACGAAGTTTCACCTCGTTTTCACCGCTTTTTACCAAATCGGTAACATCGAACGAAAAAGGCAGATTGCCACCAATGTGCGAACCAGCTAATTTTCCATTCACCCAAACCATACATTTGTAATCAACCCCCTCGAAATTGAGCAATTGACGCTCGTTTTCGTTTGTGTTCAATTTAAATGTTCTGCGGTACCAGATTACCTCGTCAGATTTAATTCGTTTACCAACACCAGAGAGTGGTGTTTCCAAAGCAAAAGGCACCAGAATCTTTTGTTCCCATTGCTCGGGTTTAACGGCTTTATTTGAAGTTATAACATACTCCCAAAGTCCATTCAAATTTTGCCACTGTTGGCGTTCCATTTGCGGACGGGGATATTCTTGCCAAACATTTTCGGGTGTTACTTTTTCGGCCCAAGAGGTCATAATTTTATCGCCTGCCGGTTGCCAGCTTTGGGCAAATAGTGTTGCACTAATCAAAAGTGCGAGGAATGTTAATCTTGTTTTCATTGGTTTTAAGTATTTTAGTTATCAAAAGTATCTTACTAATTCTTGATATTTTAGTATTCCGGTTCATTATTTTGGTAATTCTGTTCAAACACCGGAGTTAGTTTCATCTTTATCTAATTGCTTTTTCCAATACAAAGTGATTTCCTTTTCGCTGGGCTTCAAATTCTTTCTTAGAATCCAAGTCCGCTCCGGGGTCACCTTGTTCGTTCATCCACTTTTCGAGTTCATCAGAAAGTTCAGTTTTTATCTCAAGGAACGCATCTTTTTCTGCGAGGTTATGTCTTTCGTACTTGTCGTTTGTAGTTTTATATAGTTCTTCTTCTGCACGTAACATGTAGCCCTTTACTATGTTAAAATTCTCCTCGTTTTCAATAATATTTAGCATCCATGATGGCCAGTAAGAAGTGTGGTCCGGTCTTCCCATCAGGTGCTTTTCAATGTACATATTTTCACTGTTCAGGTTCTTTATGTAATGAAATTCACCATCGGTAACTGAACGAATTGGATATGACGGTCCTTCGGGCCAGTTGTTGTGCATAAAATAGGCATATTGGCGGTGTTTGTTGCTTTCGCCTTTTAATACTGACAGGAAGCTTGAACCATCAAAGTCTTTAGTTTCTCCTCCAATCGCATCAAGTAAAGTTGGCAGCACATCGTTGTATTGAATCAATGCATCGGTACGGGTGCCAGCTTCGGTAACACCATCCCAGCGAACCACAAAGGCAGTATGTACACCATTGTCGTAATTTGTCCATTTGCAATACGGAAATTGCGAGCCTTGTTCTGAAGTAAAAATAACGATGGTTTCGTTGTAAACGCCCTCGTCTTTTAGCAAATCGATTGTATACCCAACCTGTTCATCCAATACTTCAATTTCGGCCAGGTATTTGGCGTATTCTTCTCTTGTTTCCTTTGTATCGACCATGTAGGGTGGTAGCACCAGTTCATCGGGATTAAAATGCGATGGGTCGCCAACCGTCCATGGTGCGTGAGGACTGGTAAGTGCAACCACCATACAAAAAGGCTGTTTTTTATCGCGCGTAATAAATTCGCGCATGCCTTCGGGGTCGTAATCTGCAGTTTCTTTTACGCAGTTACGTTCCACCCCGGGAATCATTTCAAAAGGAAAAACATCTTCCATGGGTTTGATGTGTGTTTTTCCGGCAAGACCTGTTCGGTAACCGAATTTTTCCAAATGTTGCACTATACTTTGTGTTCCCTGCCTTGCGCGTGCATGGTTCCAGCAAACGCCGCTATTGCTTGGGTATAACCCGGTGTACAATTCGCTGCGGCTAGGTGCACACATACTCATGGTTACGTAGGCCTTATTAAAGGTCAGGCCTTCTACAGCCAAAGCATCGATGGCAGGTGTTTTAACATTTGTGCCACCATAAAGCGAAAGGTCGCTGTGGGTGCAGTCGTCGCCAATTATTACCACAATATTGGGAGTTTGTTTTGGTACTTTTTGGGCCATTGCTCTATATCCGAAAAGGAAAGTAAATATTACGAGAAAAAATAATTTAGTCATATTAGGTTATCGTTTATGATTCAAAATAAGGCAATTGTACATTAGGTTTATGATAAAAGTGTTCAACACTTTAGTACTCTCGTTCAACTTAAAGAAAATGAGGGACTGCATGAAAATCATAACAGCCGCATACATTTAATCAAACTAATTGTTATATATTAACAATTTTCAAAAATTGTCTCCCTACTTAAACAAGTGTAAGGTTACATCAATGCTATTTGATTCAGCATTCATTTAGTATTCATTCTCAAGGTTAGGTTTTCTTGCCGACCAATCTACAAAATACATTATGTCATTAAAGTGTTTTGCTCAAGAGTACACATCTTTTATACTACTACCACTTTAAAGCCATCTCTCCTTAGAGTAAAATTAAAACTTCTGCACCTCTTCCTCACCAGGATAACGATAGTCTTCATCTTTAGCACGAATCACCACATCACCATCAACTATATTTACTTCAAGCGGCACTATGGTCAAGCCTTGTTTATTAATGGTGTATGCCGTATCGCTTAAATCCATTTTGCCTGCTTCCTTTGGATCTAAAGTTGGCTTATTGGCATTATAAAAAGCAGTGCACCACCAACGGCCTTGTCTGTCTTTAAAAGGCGTTCCATGCCCGAGAAAACGACCTGCAAATTTACGTTCGCCGTAAGGGCCATCAACTTTATCCGCTGTGCAATAATAAAGGTTATACGTTCCGTGGCGCATTTTATCAGTACTCCAGGCAGTACCAAACAAAACGTATTTCTTACCAATCTTTAAAATATAAGCCCCCTCGTGCCCAATCTTTCTGTTTGATGGGCTAATCTTAATGGGTTCACCATCAAAGCCTGTCAGGTCCTTGTTTAATTTCTGAATTTGTGCTGCACGCGAAATCAGGTACACGCTCCCGTCACCATCTTGAAAAAGGCTTGGGTCATGCTGGCGGTAAAATTTTTCATTCCAAGCTTTGTACGGTGATTCTAGTTTTTCACCTTCTGTTGTTGCAAAGTTTCCTAAACCCGAATTTGAGGTGTGTAAAACATGCCAATTACCGTTAATAAAATGAATCTCGGGCGCCCAAAGTTTTAAGGGCTCCTCTTTTTTAATTGTCTTTTTGCGCTCTCCCCAGCGTGCCAGATAATCTTCGTAATTTGCTGCATCTTTCGATATATCGTAGTAATAGCCGGCAAATTCCCAATCCGCCAAATCTTTACTTTTGTACAAAGGAGCTGCCCAATTTGTACATTGTCGTTCATCAATTGTTTCACCGTGCTGAGTTACAGTAAGCAAATAGGTTCCATCTGGCGCTAATGTTATAAAAGGGTCGCGCATCCAATCGTGGAAAATATGAACGGCTTTATCATGGGCTTTAATAGATCTTTTAATGTCTTTTTTCGATTGTGAATATTCCTGGGCGTTTAAAAATGCAGGAATAATTAGAATTAAGAATATTAGATTTCTTTTCATTTTAGTTTGTTTATTTCTCCCCTCGTTTTGTATTTACAATTACCACCCCATTTGCACCGCGCGAGCCGTACATTGAGGCAGATGCATCTTTCATTACACTAATATTTTTAATATCGCTGGTGGCAATATTCTCCAGCGAACTCATGGTTGCCTCCCTACCATCAATAATAATCAGAGCTGCATTGTCTCCTGTAAATGAGGCGGTGTTTCGAATAACTATTTCTCCGTTTTGGATTTGCAAACCGGGAAAGTTACCAGTTAATACTTCGTGAATATTTCGAAAGGACGAATAGTCCATTTCATCGTCGTCGATGGCTTTTACCGCATAGAGTTTATCTTTATCGGCAATATTTACATAGCCCATTGCCAATTCCTTGTTTTCATCACCCGATTTTAATTTCAGGTTCACCAAAACGTATTTTGTTTTCTTTTTAATCCTGATTTCTTCGTTGGTAAATCCCTTTGCCGAAATAGCTATTTTGTCTTTGTCGGCACATTCTATTCGGAAGTTTCCGAGGCTATCGGTTTTGAACGCTTTTTCTGAACTCTTTACACGAATTTCAGCACCGATAAGAGGTATTTCTTCGTGGGCGGTTACTTGTCCGCGAATTATTTTTTGCTGGCCGTTTGAAGTGAGTGCTACAGCAATCATACCTAAAATTAAAATTGTTTTCCCCATGGATTAATTCTATTAGTTACTCTGCAATGGTTCATATTTAAAATAGTCGAACTCACACCACGTATCCGAATGTTTTCCATTAGAAGAGGCAAACATTCCAACATAACTTCCGGTAAATCCTTTTGCTATTTCGGAACTCATGATACGTGCATCTTGTACACCTCCAAGTTTTAGCCATTGCCCTTTATCTATGCCAATATAAAACTGAAAGTCCCATCCTCTGGCTTCAAGGTGAATTGAATATTTCGAGTTTGCCGTCGGAATTCTTTTTCGAATTACTCTTTTTTCGCCATTTACCGAAACATATACCAAAGATGCAAAAGCTTCATCACCCAATTTCGATATTTCGACACGAATATGATTTGTATTTTTAATCCCTGCCATCATTCCGGCTACCTCGTTTTCACTTTCTGGGTTAAAAATTAATTCGGTTTCTACATTAAAGTTGTGATGAGTTTGCCTGCGTGCAATAAAAGCGCAATGTCCTTTATCGGATACACGAGCAGGTAAAAGTTTTATT
Source organism: Draconibacterium sp. (assembly GCF_041583095.1). NCBI lineage: Bacteria > Pseudomonadati > Bacteroidota > Bacteroidia > Marinilabiliales > Prolixibacteraceae > Draconibacterium > Draconibacterium sp. The sequence goes on along the minus strand of NZ_JBFHGM010000056.1, from coordinate 16,747 downwards.
TTCAACCTATTGTTTTCAATTTTATACCAATCAAAATCTTCAGGCTCGTTATAAAAATTATACTGAAGTCCCAACCGTTCATTCTCAAAATTATCGCTTACCGGAAGTATTTTGAAAGGACTCCACTCTAAATCAGGTCTTTTATCATTCAATAGTGTTTGATTACCTTTTAAAGGATTGGCTATCGGCCATTTCCGACCCAGCGAATCGGTTTTCCATAAAATTGGCACTAAAAAAGTTTCGCGCCCCAATTTATGTTTACCATCTTGTTTCCGAACACCAAGGTGTACCATCCACCATTCGCCATTTTGTGTTTGCACCATATCAGCATGGCCCGTTGCACTAATAGCAGATTCTTTATTCCGGTGAGTTAAAACGGGATTAAAAGGGCAATATTCCCACTCTTCAGCAGGTTTTTCAAGGTCATTAGTTCGAAGAAATGATACAGCATGATTATCCCAGGTTCCTCCTTCGGCGATCATCAAATAGTACAAACCATTCACCTTAAACAAATGGGGACCTTCTGCATAATTATCTGCGCCAACGCCTGAGCCATCAGTAATGTATCTTCGTTCGCCAATAAAAGAAGCCTCCATCCTTCCGTTTCGTTGAACCGGATTAAGGTCAACTTTCTGTATCCAAACCCAATGTTTAATTGTTCCTGATTTTTGGCGGTCGTTGGAAGCCAGCCAACATGTTCCGTCATCATCCCAAAACAAGGAGGGATCAATGGGTGAAACTTCATTTTTACTAATATCGAAATATACTGCATCCGACCATGGTCCGGCAGGATTATCTGCTGTAACAAAAAAAACGGCCCCTGGTCGTTCAGTACAAATTACATAAAACTTCCCCTGGTAATATCGAATGGTTGGAGCCCAAATGTTAGGATTGCTGCAAATTTGCCCTTTCCTGTGAATTACATTACCAATCTGTTCCCAGTTTACCAAATCGCGGCTGTGCCAGATTGGAATACCTGGCCACCACTCAAACGATGAGTTTACCAGGTAATAATCATCGCCAACCCTGCAAATAGAGGGATCGGGATAAAAACCCGATAAAATTGGATTATCAAACGAATCGGGTTGTGCATTACCCCAGAAGCACAAATACAGAAATAATACTACAACTATTTGTTTCATCATTGTTTGATTATAAGCCTACATATTCAAACCATTCAAATTCGGCAACGGCCTTGCTTTCTTTGCCGTTTGATGTAGCATACATTCCAACATATGGGCCATTAAAGCCTCCGGCAACCTCGTCGGAGATTAACGTTAGTTCTTCTTCCCCTCCAATATTTTTTAATTCATTTTCTGATTTACCAAAGCTGAATTCTACTTTCGTTTTTTCGGCTTTAATGGCTAAAATGATTTCTTCTTCTTTACAAGCCACACGGGCAACTTCAGTTTTAACTCCCTTTTTTGTTTTTATCAGAACAACTTCATCCTTTTCTTTCAATAGTTGAAAATGGTTTTGACTGTTTCGGTAAATTATCAACCCGGCTTGTTCGTTTTCTTTTTTTGTTTTGAATGAAAGCTTTGCTGAGGCTGTCCAAACATGGTCTTCAATCCGTTGGGCAATCAACGACGGATTTACCAAACTGTCTGCAACTTCTGGTCGGAGTTCGATATTTAATTTACCGTCTTCTAATGAATACCATTTTTCGTATGGAGTACGCAAGAAGTTCCAATACAATTCCAACTCATCCTTTTCAAATTCGTTTTTTGCAGCAGGCTTTTCAAACGTCATCCATGGTAGGTTTGGTCTTTTTTGTTCAAGTAGTAACTTTCCAACACCAGGATTAAAAACAGGTGTTAGAATTCCTTCCTGCTCTTGAAATTCTACCGGTGTTAGAAAAGATTCACGCGCCAAAAGCGTGCTACCATCTACCTTACGCTTACCAAGCATAACCGCCCACCAATCGCCATTTTGCGTTTGTACCAAATCGGTATGACCAACAGAATGGATTGGGTAGTTTTCACCCAAATGGCGGTGGGTTAAAACCGGGTTGGAATGGTTGGGGATATATGGTCCCCAAATGCTATCGGCATGATGAACAGTTGTGGCATGATGGAAACCAGTTCCGCCCTCAGCCACCATCAGCATATATTTCCCATCAATTTTATACAGGTGCGGTCCCTCTGTCCAGCGTGCATTTTTAGCATGACCATGGGTTAGCTGTTTACGTGGACCAACTAGCTTTTCCTGTTCCAGGTCAAGAACCTGCATCCAGACACCGTTTTTTTGTGGCCAGTCGTTTACACCAGTAATATTAGCATGTCCGGTGTAATAACAAGTTCCATCATCGTCCCAAAACAAATCGGGATCGATACCACGCGAGCCCAACCAAACAGGGTCTGACCACGGACCGGCAGGATTGGTGGCAGTTATATAGAAATTACCATTGCATTGTACGCAGGTGTTTATGATGTAGAAAACACCTGCGTGATAACGAATTGTGGGCGCATAAACACCACGCGAATCTTTTAAACCGACAGGTAATTCAACCTGAGTTGGGCGATGCATCCCATAACCAATCAATTCCCAGTTTACCAAGTCTTTACAGTGGTAAACAGGTAAGCCCGGATACCATTCAAAGCTTGAGTTTACCAGGTAATAATCGTCTCCAACACGGCAAATCGATGGGTCGGGGTGATACCCTGATAGGATTGGATTTTTATAGGTTTGGGGTTGAGCGAACGTCGCAGTTCCGATAAGGATTAGGATTAACAGGAATGTTAGATTCTTCATACTATTATTTTTCAAACACGAAGACGCAAAGACACAAAGATTCATTTAAACGATTACTCTGGTGACTCTAAACATCTTACATGATTATTTTATACTTTATTATTTGCAATCGTATTTTGATTTTCTTTCTTTATTACCACAAACCACAAGCTTATCTGTTCCTGCCGTTCGGCGATTGGAGTAGGCACCAACATCAATTTTGGCATTTTTTATTTCGCCTTTTAAAGTCATGGTCTCGTCCCAAAGGCTTACCAAAACTGCATTCCGATTTCTTATATTGCAACCATCGATATTTACAGTAACTGTGTATTTCCCTCTTCTACCAGATATAATCGCATTATCGGAATTGCCTCTGCCCGAATCCCCAATAATTGTAAGGTTTTTGAAATTTCCAACTGCACCATCGGAATAATTGCCCCACCCCAGCTGAATGGGGACACAATTTTTCACCATTTCAATTGTGGTGTTTGTAATGGTCATGTCAGCATAGAGTTTTATGGCATCATCGCCGGTAGCGAAATAACAGTTATCAACAGTTGAACCATCTCCCCCCGCAAATCCATCGCTGTGGTTATGATGGCCTCCGCGATAATCGATAAAATCGCAATTTTTCAGGTGTGCCAGCTGATTAAAACTTCGCACAAAAAACGAATAGGGATCAATCATCGAAAGGTTGTTCATTCGAAGTACCCCGGCGTGATTTAAAATGTGACTGTATTTCCAAGCTACAATTTTGCGGTTGTTTGCCCAGCTTTGCTCGGGTGTGCCGTAAATTATGGATGTTTTGCGGTCTTTCCCCTCAATTGTACAGTCGGCATAAGTGTGAAAACCTGCTGTAACTTTTGTGTTTTTGTTGATGACAATCTTTTTCACCTCCGGTGGCACATTCCAAAAATAGTTAAAACAGGTGTCTTGCCTATCGAAAACCAGTTTTCCAGATGTTTCGAATGTTAATGTTCCAGACTGGTCATCCCAGTTGGTTTTGCCGGAGTAGTATTTTTGCAGTTCAGTTACATTCTGAGCTTTTAATCCTGAGAATAATAGGACTATAAGAGTTACTGTTAAAATTATCTTCATCTTTCTTAAATTCCAATTTTTACTTATAACTTACAATACTTTGATAGATACATTTCTATAGTAAATTTCAGCACCTTCGGCCTGAAGTAGGATTTTGCCTTTTTTTAAAGGTTGCCAACAATCTTCTTCTTCATCCCAATATCTCATATCTATGGCTTTGTTTACTACAAAGCCATTTATTTTATAAAGTGCCTGATCTTCTTTAACTGTAATTTCAATTTTATTCCAGCCGGGTTTTTCCCAACAATAAGCCCGATGAAAACGCTGAAAACGTTGTTCCAGGTTTCCTCGGGTTATTGTATCGCCTTTTTCACTGTAATTTCTGATAACATTTTGAACCGTAGATGAAACGCGGGTTCCAATTGCCCACAAGTCACCTGTATCTCCTTCCTGAATCTGGCATTCTACCCCATTGGGCCAGATTTTTTCTTCGCCGTGCATATGAAAAATTATTCCTGCGTCCCGTACAAAATCATAACGGGGTTCGAACTTTTTGTCGCCCCATTTATACTCCAGCGTTAAAATGTAATTGTTGTATTCCTCTTTTGTTACAATTCCACCAAACGAATGAAGTTCTTTATCAACCTGGTTTGCATACACATGTACGGTTTCATTCTCAACAACAAAAAGGTTACGATCACCTCCTTTCTCATCAACTAATATATCCCAGTTGTCGATGTTGTTACCGTTAAATAAGTGAATAATACCTTCTTGCTCATTGTTTTGTGCACGGGCAAAAGAGGCTGTTAGCAGGCTAGCCATCAGTAATATCAAATGTGTTGATACATATTTCAAATTTCCATTCATAATAATCTATTTTTCCCAGGGTAACTTTTCCATGCCATTTGGCCGGAAAGCCGGAAGACTATTACCTGTTTCTGTTGCTTTTTGTTTTTTTGTATTGTACTCGTCAGCCGTTTCCCATGGATTCCAGTACCATTCGTGAGGTTCGTGTTCGCGTTTCATTATTTCTTCCGCCTCCTTAACCTTTTCCGGATAAAGAATAGCCAGGTTTCTTTCGGTGTAAGTGTCTTCTTCGACTAGGTACAGTTCCGTTTTACTGTTGGGATTTTTGCGATACGCTTTCCATGGGCCCATTCGCACAGCCTGTTCTCTTCCTTTTGAAAAATAGAGAAAATCGTGGCCTTCAAATTCGTCTAAATCACCTTCTAATGCTGGCAGAAGACTTACGCCATCCAATTCAAGTTTTTCAGAATTCACACCTGCCAGTTCGCAAGCAGTAGGGAAAAAATCGGGTAACCACACAGGCTCACTAATTACTGCAGGATTAAATTTTTCAGGCGAGCTCACAAAGAACGGCACACGGCAGCCACCTTCCAATACCGAAAATTTTCCACCAGTAAAAGGGCCTTTGTTTTTTAACCAAGGATCATCGGGCCAATCAGGTCCATTGCCCCGCTCGGTATATCCACACATCGAGTACCCGTTATCAGAAGCAAAAAAGATAATGGTTTTGTCAAACTCTCCTGTTTCCTTTAAGTATGAAATGAGCTCGCCCACAAAATTGTCCAGTTTAATAACCATCGCTCCCCATTCTCGTGAAAGCTGATTCACTTCGGGGTAATTTTTCATCTCGCCCAGGTCATCTGTAATTACCGGGCCATGTGGCAACTGCGTAGCATAATAAAGGAAAAAAGGTTTCCCTGTTTTCTCTGGCAAATTCTTATTTAAGAAACTAAATGCCGCTTTTTGAATCTCATTTTCGGAATAGGTAAATCCCGTGGGATCTTTTAATTCTTCAATATAAAGTTTTCCATTTCCGTCGTAGGTATTTTGGGCTTTATTGTCTTTGTAATCGTAACGACGAGCCATTTCGAATCCCATATTTTTAGGATATTCAACTTTTTTGTCGTTTTCTCTTAGGTAGTATGGAATATAGGTATGCGCTCTGGTTTGATCGTAAAATCCAAAAGCATAGTCGAATCCTTGTTTGTATGGGACTCCTTCAGTACCCGGAAGCCCTACCCCCCATTTACCAGTAAATGCAGTATTATAACCAACTCCCTTTAAAACTTCTGCGATAGTAATATCTTCATCAAGCAAATTATCCTGACCCCGAGCACTCGAATTTGTTCTAACGGAAGAATGTCCGGTATGCTTGCCTGTTAATAAACTACAACGTGAAGGCGCACATTCAGGAGCAGCAGCATAAGCCTGGGTAAACCTGATTCCGCTTGCAGCCATTGCATCAATATTTGGTGTTTGATATCGTTGTTGCCCGTAACAACCTAAATCGCGATAACTCATGTCGTCGGCGAGTATAAAGATGATGTTCGGTTGTTCCTCTTTTTGCGCAAAACCATTGTACCCGATCTGCACAAAACAGATGATTAAGATAAAAATATTCGTCCTTGTCATTGTTTTACTTTTTTGGGTGATCCGGCAAAAAATCGCGGAGCATTGAATACTACTTTTTCCTTAAAATTGTCGTTCACTGTAAGATAAACATCATGTACCCCATTAGCATTACGAAGCATGGTTTCGCAATCTCCGTTCCCTTTTATAATTAGTGTACCTATCAGTTGTCCATTTGGTGCGTCTAACCGAATCTCAACTTTAACAGGTTTAGTCACCTGAGATGCCTTTAATCCGAAATAGTAGTACCCCGTTCCAAGATCAATTTTCTCGTACTTAATAGGCTTGTTTTCATTTAGTTCTTTTTTCCCCTCATACAATACTATTTCAAATGGTTGGTCGATTGTAACTTTTTCAACACCCGATACTGTTTGTTGCACGGGAACAATTGTACCATCCGGATTATACTTTATCTCATCAACACAAACCGAACGTTGAGTCCAGTTACCCTCGGCTTTAAACTCATCCTGCCGCCATGATGACAATGCTGATGTATGGTAGAACAAATATTCTTTCCCATGGTATTCAACAATCCCGCCATGGTTCGACTGGGTTAGACGCCACGGCACATAATTTCTTCCGGGATATTTTGGCCCGTCATTCACATTTACTCCTAATTCGTAATTTAAGGTTCCCATGTGTTTAAACGGACCTAATGGATTATCGCTAATGCCATAATCGAGTAACGATTTCATACGTTCAGGATCATCAGGATTATTGGGATCGACAGGTTTGCCATAATGAGCATGATATGAAACGTAATATTTCCCGTCATGCTTATTCATCCAAATGGCTTCCATAAAATTCTTATCATCCACATCCATATTTACCGGATCGGATGCTAACTCTTTCATATTATCAGCCAGTTTTGCTCCCCAGTGGCTCCCATAGTAAAGGTACTTTTCACCATCGTCGTCAATAAAAACTGCGGGATCAATTCCTCGTGTCCCTTGAATTTTCGGATTAATTACTTTAAATTTTTGATCGGGAGAATTACTTACCGCAACTGCAATATATGAAGTAACTTTTCTTTTGCCTTCCTCATAACCATTTTCTTTGTGTACAATACGAACCGGAAAATACAAGTAATATTTACCTTTGTAATAAACCATATCAGGTGCCCATAGTGCCCAGTCTTCACCTTCCGGTTCCTCTTTCGATCCTAAAACATCCCATACATTTAATACTTCTCCGTGATCGACCCAGTTCACCATATCGGCCGATGAAAAAGTGTGATAACAATGCATAGTTGAATAACCGCCACCCTTTTCACTATCCACCGATGTAACCATCCATACGCGTCCGTCAGGCATAACATGCGGCGCTGCATCGGCAGTGTACATGTGTTTAATTATCGGATTACCATAAGGATATGGTTTTGTATTATCATTTGCCTTTTGCGCGTGTGAAACACAGGCAAGAGCAACACAAGCCACCAGTAATAGAATCTTATATTTCATTTTAATCATTAAATGTTTTTGTAATTACTTTCCTGCGGCCAATAATGCTCTTCGCAGTAATTCATCATGAATTCGCTCCGACCAAAATTTAAACTTTTCTTCATTAGCCTTTTCCACTTCCGAAGGATTTGTACCATTACTTTTTATATCCTCCACATCAACGCCCCAATTCTGCAGCAAAACCCAATATGTTGCAGCGTCAGAGTGATCAACGGAGTTTTGCACGAACTTACCTTGAATGAACTTTTGTCCAAGGGCACTGCCGGAGAACTGTTTATAATAATCCTCACCTTTGGGACTCCCGCTAACAATCCCATGCTGACCAATTGCACCGCATTCGTAATATTTTATGTAACCATTCAGTGCAACTAATTTTAAGTAGGCACAGGCATCAGCATCTTCTCTACAATTGGCAACATCTTCGGGATGCTCAAATGAACCTTGATGCCATGGAGAATTGGTCCAGTGTGCGATAAAGCGAAGTTTTTCAAGTATATCTATTCTACCTGTGGCAATACAGTGGTTAACCAGAATGGCTGGTTCGGTAAGCGAGCCCCAGCACAAAACATTAATAATTCCGTCTTCATCAGCTGCCAAATCAAATAAAGATTTAACAGTTGCATAGTTTGCTAACGATGTATATTCAAAGTCGGGATTATAACGTTCCGCCGATTCTTTAATACATGATTGCACAAAACCAACCTGTTCAGGATAGCCGCCAATTCTTTTGTTCAGGTTTTTTACATCTTTCTGATAAGCTTCACCCCAAAAACGGTTTGCCCATTCGCCCTGATGTGGCGTTGTTTTGTGTTCTTTCCGATGTGTACTGGCAACCACAATCCCCTTAGTATCAAACATATTCGCCATTAACAGGTAACCTGCCATTGCCGAAATATCATCAGGATCGTTTATTGTTCCCATATGGTTGTTCCCGGGCAGGGTATTGTCTGTCATATCCGTATAAATCCACACTTTTGGTTTTTGGGCTTGTGCTTCCAAACCAAATAAAACTAATGCAGCAAATACAAATTGCTCAATCATTCTTATCCAATTACTCATATTCAAATTAATTTCTAACAGATTGGTTATATTTTATTATAAGTTCTGATAATATATCCACAATCTCCGGATACTCATCATATAAATTTCTTGTCTCCTTAATATCGTTTTTCAGATTAAACAGTTCTGGTTCGCTATCTTCTGTAATATTTCGAGCTCCGCTGTAAGGCAAATATTTCCATTCTCCTTTTCGCACTCCAACAATCTCAGTTCCTTTTGTATAGTACATAATCTCTTGTGATAAATCCATGTCGGTATTCTCCAAATGCCTCGAGATATCTTTTCCGTCAATTAAATTTTCGGGAATTTCAACTCCTGCATAATGAGCTATAGTTGGTAAAAGATCAAGCGTTGAAATTATCGCATCACTTGTTTTTCCTTCTTCCCATATCCCGGGCCACCGCATTACACACGGAACTCTAACTCCTCCCTCGTAGTTGGTGAACTTACCTCCTCGAAGCGGATCCGCACTACCGGCCATATCACCATATCCCAGCCATGGGCCGTTATCTGAGGCAAAAAATATCATGGTATTTTCATCTACTCCTTTTTCTTTCAGAAAAGACATTAACTTACCCACATTCCAGTCAATTTCTTCAACAACATCGCCATATAAGCCACGCTCACTGGTTCCTTCAAAGTCGTTTGATGCAAACAAAGGTATGTGTGGCATGTTAGGGGTCAAGTATACAAAAAACGGTTCTTTACCAGCTTTGTTAATGAAATTTATGGTTCTTTGAAAATACCTTTTTGTTAGCGTACCCTGATCTGCCGGATATTCAACAATTTTGGAACCATCGAGTAATGGCACCAGGTTTCTCAATCCTTCTTCCTCTATCTCTAGCCGTGTATGTGAAGCATTGAAAGCAATATCTTTTTTTGCCTTTTCAAGTGTATAACCGTTCGTAAATACAGCATCAGGAGAAAACTCCTGTGCAGCACCCAGATGCATGTCATTGCTGTATGGCAATCCATAGTATTCATCGAAACCCTGTGCCATTGGCAGACTTTGCTCCTGATCGCCAAGATGCCATTTGCCAAAACACGCTGTTTTATATCCTGCTTGTTTTAAAAGTTCGGCAATTGTAATTTCTGAAGAACGCATGCCTTTTGCTCCGGGGAGTAGAACGCCTCCAATTCTATTACGTACCGAGTATCTGCCTGTTAAAATAGATGCCCGGGACGGACAACAAACCGAAGCCGTTACATAAAAGTTAGTAAAACGTGTACCTTCGTTTGCCATTTGATCCAAATTGGGTGTTTTAATATTTGGAGACCCAAAACACCCTAAGTCTTGGTATCCCTGGTCATCTGTGAAGATTATAATTACATTTGGCTTTACTAATCCCTCATCTGCTTTTTTGCACGATACTGAACCTAAACAGGTTAAACTGATGATGATCCAAATTGCAATGAGTTTCATTGAATATTTTTTTTAGTGGTTTTATAGCTAGTTATTTTACTGAAATATTTTCAACCTGAAAATCACCAATAACAATATCATCAGCGGTGATATTTTGGTCGTTGATTTTTATGTTTTTTAGCGTAATATTTTCAATCCACGAAGTAGAAGACTCATCATCGCTTTTACCTTTACTTGAAATAACAGTGCTTTTATGCAACACCAGTCCCGTTACATAAATATTCTCAAAAGTGATATTCCGAAAAGAGCCCAATTCGCCACCACCATTTGTTTCCAGACGGATTAAACTCCACACCGGACCTTCAATATTTATATTTTTGAAATGAATGTTTTCAATATCACCCAGCCCTCTTTTTCGAGAACCAAAAACCATTCGGTTATTTGCCTCTTCCACATGGCCTAAATGTAAGATGTTGCAATCGTGGATAAATCCTCCACCCTGGGTTTTAGGTGCACTTCCCCAGGCAAATTGAAATACGCAACCGTTATTTCCCTGCCAGAAATTACAATGGTGGATGTGGCAGTTGTCGGGTGTTACATAAATGGCATCATCGTTGCAATGAAAAAAGCAATCGAAAACCGTTGTATTCGCCTGTCCTATTCCAGAAAAACCATCGGTATTGTAGGGCCACGAGCCTACCATTTTCACATTGTAAATGGTCATTGGCACACCTGTTGCCCGGATAAAAAACTGACGTGGATTGGCAATGGTAATTCCTTCGATTACCAGATTATCGCACCCCATTCCAGGATAGTCGGCAAATGCATTCCAACTTGAATCGTTCTGTGCACAAAGCATGTTTATTCCATGGTAACGCATCCGTTCAACAATACGTTTGGTAAAACCGGTTTCGCGTTTTAATGCTAAAACTGACTTACGCGAAATTGCATCTCCGGCCAGAATGCCACGTCCCTTGATGGTAACATTGGGTGCCATATAGCCATGAAGAGTCCCCAAAAGATAAGACCCACCTTCAAGATAGATTGTTTGTCCTTCGTAAACCTGAAAAGCGACACCAATATCGTGTACTCCCGGTTCAAACCATACTACTGAAGCATCCTTAGCATCCTGCTTTAATGCTTCACAATCGTCGCCTTCCCTGATTACCAATGTTCCTTCTGCATCTTTATCCGGCACTCCCACTTCAGAAGCATCGGCAAACAAGAATAAGGGATTCAGGTAATCACCGTTTAAAACGATACCCAGTTTTTGTGGCTGCTCAAGTGAAAAAGTCAGGGCTCCCTCTTCAACTTCTCCTACTATACCCGCTGAAGAAGGCAGTATTTTAAATGAACTGATTGATTCCTTTCCAGTAATTTTCACCTGTACTTTACCTGAAAAAGAGAAACAGGTATAGGAACAAGATTGCTCCGTATCCATTGGCAATTTCTTTCCGTCTGCATAAAATTCGCTTAAAACAGGATTTGAATTGATTCCGCGTACTACCTGATTTTGGATATCTTTTGCATTATCGGCATCGTTATCGAGTGGTGTGCTGTAATACACAAAAGATCTTTGCGCAACACCATTCTGACTTACATCTACAATAAAATTGTGCGATTTCATTATGCCATTTGGAGCCGGATAAACTTCTAATTTTGTATCATTAGCCCAAATCCAACTGCTCAGGAAACAGATAAGTAAAATTGTTACAACTATTTTAAACATGGTTCATTTGTTGGTTTATTCCAACTTCAAAATAAATCTTATTGCAACAAAATGGATTGCTCATTTGTGCATGATTGTTGATTTTAAGTACAATTTTGACTTTTCTTGTTGTTTAATAATTCAAAATAAAGAAACCGTCTCAAAAAATAATTTTGAAACGGTTTCCAAGTAAAATATCTACTATCAAATATTAGTTTGGATTTTGAACCAACAAAGGATTAGCATTCATTTCATCCAAAGGAATTGGGGCAATTATCCTGTTATTATCCCAATTAACAATTCCTTTTATGAGGTGTGGTCCTAAATAGTTTCGGTACAGGTCTCTTTTATTTCTGAATACATCTACCGAACGGTTAAATTCCCACGCCAGTTCAAGGAATCGTTCAGTTAGAACAACATCAAGAATATCTGCATTTTTAGGAGTTTCGCCATCGGCCACCGGATTGCCAGGATTGCTTGGATAAATCACACTAAAATCGTCAACTGAATTATAGGTACTTGCATGTGCCCGTGTACGAATTGTGTTTACATCATCCAATGCTTTTTGAATCGCTGAACCATCCCCAAACAATGCTTTTTTTGCATATGCTTCTGCTCTGTTTAAATAAACTTCTGCTGAACGCTGATATACGATATCGGCCAAAAATGGATCTCCTCCCATATATGAGAATTTATTAATGTTATACTGTACGTAACCTTTATGATTAAATAACATGTCATTACCATTCTCATCAACTTTTACATTTCCGTTTTCATCTAACTGATACCTTGGTTCCACAAAATTTGTTCTAAGATCATTATTATCTGAAGCAAGAATCTCTCGATAATACTCCGATGCGCAGTACTGGCCAAAGCCTAATCCTTCATATGTTTGCATAAACATCTTTCCACGAGCAATTATCCCAGCATCAGAGGCAAGAACCCCTAAGGCAAAAACTGTTTCGTTCTCCTCTTTGGCTCTGGAGAAGTAATGATTAACAGGTGTTCCTACTGGCATATTTTTAGGACGTATCTCCGAAGATCCAAAATAGGAAGCCGTTGAGGTAAGTGCAAATTTTCCTGAGTTTATTACCTTATCGGCATAAGAGATGGCTAAATCGGCATAATTAGCTGTTGAAGCATCTGTCGGGTCTGTCATCCAAACATATACACGTGACAATAATCCATAGGCAGCTTCTTTCGAAGGTCTGGTTCGAATTGTTGCCTCGGGTAATAAATCTGCTGCCATTTCCAAATCTGATATAATTTGTGCATAAACTTCTCCAACAGTGGCTCTTTCCTGCACATCTGCCTCTGGATCTAACCTAAGCGGGACTGATAAGTAATCTGTTCCGTGCGTATATGGTCGTCCATAAGTACGTGTAAGCGACAAATACCAAAGTGCTCTCAGGTAATAATTCTCACCAACCAAACCTTTTAGTTCTGCATCCGTTGCATCAACCTCTGAAATAATTTTATTACAAACGGCAATATTTTTATAATGCGCGGCCCAATTGGCCAGATTAAAACCACCGTCAAGTAATCTTGATTCCGGATTATACTGGTTAAAACTGGTTAAGTCATTGTAAGAGTTTGTTATGTAAATATCATCACCCTGTAGATTAACCATATCAATTACGCGTGGCATGTTGTACTGCCAACTGCTTTTACCACGTATCACGATATTTTTCTTGAACGTATCGTATTGCCCTACAGTAGCTTGTTCAATTCCTTTTACAGAACTAAATGCCTGAATAGATGAAACTGAATCGCTGGGTAGTTGTTCCAGCTCACAGCTGAACAATAATGGCAATAAGAATATTATATATATATATAATTTATTTTTTTCATTTTTTCAATATTTACTATTTATAAAATCACTCTTATCATTATAAATCAACAATTAAGAATTATAATGTAGAATAAATTTTAAAGTGTTAAATCTATTCCAAATACAACTTTTGATGGTAGAGGTCTTGAGTTACGTGTAGGTGCATCAGCATCAAAGCCTGTTAGTTCAGGCGAAATACCACTTGATTTATGCCACACTTTTAAGTTTTCGCCACGGGCAAAAACTTTCAATGCTCCTAGTCCTAAACGTTGTGTAACATTTTTATTGAATGAATATCCCAACGAAAGAGAAGCTAGTTTCAGATAATTTCCATTCTCCCAATATTTCGATGAGTATTGAGAACTTCTTAAATCTCCCTGATAAACCCATGGTGTTCTTGATGAAACGTCACCAGGTTGCTCCCATCTGTCCTCTTGTCCGTAAACAATCATTTCCGGGCGAAATAAGTATTGTCCGTCATTATCATAAGCATTATCACGAATGATAGTAAAATCTCCAAAAGCATAAGAAAATACAGTTTCAAGACTTAGACCTTTGTATTCAAATACGTTTGTAAATCCACCCATAAAATCAGGCATACCCTTGGCTGTCAACCATAATGCTTCTTCTCTATTATCCGTTAAAACTGGCGAGCCATCACTGTTGTATCCCGAAACCCAGCGTGCACCACCTGTTTGTGGATCAGCACCGTACCATTCGGCAGCATAAAACATACTACGATTACCACCTACCTGCAAAATTTTATTTGAGAATAGGTCTGAACCAAGATATACAATGCTATTATCCAATAGTCCATCTCCATCATCATCAATTGCTTCACCCGGTAGTTCTTTTACTTCATCCTGGCTATAACCGATTTGTAAATTTACATTCCAATTAAAGTCCGGTGTTTTAACTGCGGCAATATCTAAGGCCAATTCATAACCCCAATTGTCTAGACGGCCAATATTACGCCATTGTTCAGAATAGCCAAATTCAGCAGGAAGAGGCACACGGAACAACAAATCTGAATTTTTTGAATAGTAATAATCAAGAGTCATACTTATTCTGTTATCTAAAACAGATGCATCTAGCCCCAAGTTGAAAGTACGTGCAACTTCCCATGTTAAATCAGGATTTCCAATAGATAGTGCAGATAAAGCATTTTCACCCATGTATGAAGCATCCAGAGTAAATGTATTTAAGTGTACATAGTCATCAAGGCTGGCATTACCCGTTAAACCATAGCTTGAACGAAGCTTTAAAGAATTAAATAGTCCTAAATCATTTATAAAGTCTTCGTTACTTAACATCCAACTACCTGCAACCGACCAGAACTGACCGTAACGGTTGTTGGCACCAAAACGTGACGATCCATCAACTCGGTAAGAACCAGTAAAGAAATACTTCGATTGATAGTTATAGTCAACTTGCGAGAAGAATGAATTATAGGTTGTTGTTCGGTTATTTCCTGATACTGATTGAGGAACTGCAGCGACGTCAAGGATTGTTGATTCTCCAGAATACCCTGCACCATGTGCCTCAAAATATTTACGGGTAATTTCATTAAACTCTCCACCAATTATTCCCGACAATGCATGTTCACCATACGATTTGTATAAACGTAAAATAGCATTGGTTAAAATATCACTGTTACGCGTCAAATTATTTCGAACCTCTCCTCCAATATCAGTTGATTGTGCACCGTCTGCATCATAACGTTCCAGTACTGAAGACGTATAATTAATCCTGGTTGAAGCAGAAACCGACATCCAATCCGTAGGATTGTAATCAAGTTTTAACGATGGATTAAGTGTTAAAGTTCCTCGCTCATTATAACTACCAAGCTCTTCGGGTAAAGCAAAGTTTATCCTTTCCTGGGTATAGTAATTATTTCTTACCCAATCCTGTGGTCTAACATTGCCATCCTCATCATAAGGTGTATCGAATGGTACATTAAATACCGTGAACGATGTTGTATTTTGATTTTTAACAAATGAAGAAAAGGTATTTAACTGAATTGAAAGTTTTTCTGACAACTTGTGAGACAAATTTAAAGTAGCACTCCCCCGGTCGTAAACATCGCTTCTTAAAATTCCATCTTCGTGATTGTAGTTACCACTCAAATAGAATGTTGTCTTTTCATTACCTCCTGATATGGAAATATTATTTGTTGTAACAAATCCCTGATCATACATAAATCCCATCCAATCGTAATTTGTATTTCTAACTTCTGCCGGGAATAATGCGAGAAATTCACTTTCGGTTTTTCCCCCAAGAATAAATCCACGGTTTATTAGATCATAGAATTCGGGGCCATCCATAAATTCCAGATTTCCCCAGTTTGGTTTTACAATTCCGGTAGTGGATGAAATACGAACTTTTGTATCTCCGGCCTTACCTCTTTTGGTAGTAACAACTATGACACCTCCAGCTGCCCTGGAACCATACAAACCAGTAGCACCTGCATCTTTTAATACGGTTATATCGGCAACATCCTGGGGATCGAATGAACCACCAATAATACCATCAACAACCCATAGCGGCGAGCTGCTTGCCGAAATAGAACCGGACCCCCTTACTCGGATTTGAGGAGCACCACCAACACTTTGCTGATCGGACATAACTTGTAATCCTGCAACTTTACCTTGTAGCATGGTTCCAACATCATGACTTGTGGAAGTTTGTAGTTTCTCACTCGAAACATTTACAACTGCACTTGAAATTTCGGTCTTCTTTTTAGATGAATAACCAACTGCAATAACCTCCTCTAATCCAATTGCATCTGTTTCCAAGGAAACATTTATTGTAGTTTCTTGACCAACAAGAACTTCTTTGGACATAAATCCTACAAAAGAAAAAACCAATGTTTCACCTTCATTTACATTGATTGAATAGGTGCCATCCATTCCCGAAACCGTCCCCGTAGTCGTTCCCTTTATTACAATGTTTACCCCTGGTATTGGTGAAACACCATCAGATTCCGTTACCATTCCTGTAATAGCTTGTTGTGCATAGCCAAAACAAGGAAGCATAAAAAGAAAAAGTAATACTAAAAGAAACGCCAGGAGGAAATCGACCGTCAGAAAAAACTTCAGGAGCAAAAAGAAAAAGACCGG
>NZ_JBFHGM010000055.1:0-22564 GCF_041583095.1 Draconibacterium sp. | reverse complement strand
GCAAAAAATAAACTACAAATACGGCGAAGGAACAGCACTTTTTCTTATCAGTTATGTGTACGACCAAACAGGCGACTGGCTTCCTGCCATTTCCAACCTCGAACAAGCCATTACGATATTTACCGAAACCAAAGATTCGGTGTCGTTACTTGCTTGCTACCTTAACCTGGGCGTATTTTATTCATACGGAAAAGACCAGGTACAGGCACTTAATTACCTGATTAAAGCAAAAAATATTTGCGAAGAGGCAAACCAAACTTACGGGCTTTCTGAAGCGTATTCAAACATTGCCACGTATTACGAATATTTAAAAGAATACCGAAGCTGCCAACTTTATTACCAAAAAGCTCTTGATGTTGATGTTGAAACCCAAAACACCCGAAACCAGTGTTTGAATCACATTTCGCTGGGCTATACCAACTTAAAATTAAATCAACAGGAACAGGCCCTTCATCATTTGAATAAGGCTCTGGAACTGTTACCACAAATTAATGACAAACAGCGGGAGATTGAAGTTCTCCTGGGCTTTATTACCTATTATCTTGAAACAGAAGACTTATCGTTGGCAAAAACCGATATTGACCGGGTTACTGATTTGAAAAACCAAAATAGTCAGATAAAATATGACGTTGAAATCAATTATTTACAAGGTAAATATTACCTCAGAAAGAAAGATTTCAATACGGCGGTAAACTACTTCAACAAAGCCATTTCGAAAAGCCTGGAATTGGAAAAACTTGACTATGTCTCGGATTATTACACCGAAGCAGGAGAAGCTTATGCCGGCCTTGGGCAATACGAAAAAGCCTACCAAATGAACATGAAAGCCAAAGAGGCATTTCAATTGTTAAAGCCCGATGAAATTATAGAAGCACTGGGCAAATTCGAAGCCGACGAAGCCAGTAAGGCCGAAAGAAATAAAATTCTGCTCGAGCAGCAGTTGGCTTCAGCAAAAAACGAAAGCGATCAATTTAAATTTCGCGTAAAAGCGGCCTTTGCCATTGTTGCCTTACTTATTATTTTGGTGACACTCAGTTTTTTCCTTATCCTCCGAAAAAAACACACCGACGAGCTAAAAGCCAACTACAACACCATCAACCGTCAGAAATTATTGCTTGAAGAAAACCTCGTAAAACTTGCTGAAGACGAAAAAAACCTCAAAAAACTAAACGCCACAAAAGACAAATTCTTTTCGATTATAGCCCACGATTTAAAAAATCCGTTTAATGTTTTAATTGGCATTTCCGATTTGCTGCGTAATGAAAAGAAAACCAGAAACTCGGATGATTTTGATGTGCTAATTAACGGCATGTACCAGGCAGCCACCAGTGGTTACGAGTTATTGGAAAACCTGTTGGAATGGTCGCGTACACAAACCGGATCCATTAAATTCGAGCCACAATCATTCTTTATTCATAAAGTTTTTGAAATTAACAAAGATCTCAATCTTGAGGTAGCCAAAACCAAAGACATAAGCATCAACATTTCGGAAAAGAAAGTTATGGTTTATGCTGATTTCGATATGGTGAACTTTATTGTTCGAAACCTACTGAACAACGCCATAAAATTCTCAAATCAAAACGGCAAAATTGATCTGCTTGTCAAAAAGGATGGCGAAATGCTGATTGTTACGGTAAAAGACAATGGCATTGGAATGACTCCGGAAATGATTGAAAACCTGTTTAAAATTGAAAAATCGGTGCAACGCGAAGGAACTGCTCACGAAAAAGGAACAGGTTTAGGTTTAATTCTTTGCCAGGAATTTGTTAAAATAAATGGCGGCAATATCTGGGTCGAAAGCGAAGAAAATCTTGGCAGCAGCTTTCATTTCAGTCTTCCGCTTTCGTTATCGTAACTATCCTTTCCTCACAAAACGTGTTGCAGGATAGGTTTCGCAATCATTTGAGTTATCCGATTTCTTTGCATATTTGTACCATACCAGTACCTACCAGTGTAAATTTTGTATCTGAAGAAACAAATATTTTACTGAGAGCGTATGTATGTATTAATGAAAAGGCGTCTGTGTATATAGAACCTTATATGAAATTCGGTTACAATACACCACCTTTATTACAAAAAGCAAGTTCTCTTATGTAGTACGCCGGTGTATTTACCCACTAAAAAAACAAACAGTTTTTATAATATGAAATCATTATTTTCTTTCATTATCATTTTAGCTCTTTTCTCGGCTTGTGTCGAAACAAGCAGCGAAACCCGAAGTGTACAAACACTGCAAAAAGACTGGAAATTTATTAACCAGGAAGTTGCCGATGCACACCTGCCACAAACCGATGCAGCCAACTGGGAAACCGTTGAGGTTCCGCACGACTGGGCTATTAAAGGACCTTTTGACAAAGAAATTGACGCACAGAAAGTTCGCGTTACTCAGGACATGGAAAAAGAGGCTCGCCTGCGCACCGGACGCACCGGCGCACTGCCACACATTGGTATTGGCTGGTACCGCAAAACATTCGAACTTCCGGATTTTGGCCCCGGCAAAAAAGCCCTGCTTGTTTTTGATGGTGCCATGAGCAATGCCGAAGTATACGTAAACGGCGAAAAAGTTGGAAACCGCCCCTACGGTTACAGTTATTTTTATTTTGATATCAGCGATTATGTAAATCCCGGCGAAGAAAACCTGTTGGCTGTTCGCCTTGAAAATAAAGAATCATCATCGCGCTGGTATCCCGGTGCTGGAATCTACCGCAAAGTGCAGCTTATTGTAAAAAACGAGGTAAATTTTAACCAATGGGGAACATTCATTACCACACCCTTTGTCTCGGAAGAAGAAGCGCAGGTAAACATTAAAGCCCAAGTTAACGGCAGTAACGTTAAAGTGGTTACCGAAATAAAAGATGCCGAAGGAAACGTGGTGGCAACAAACACCACCGACGAAGTTTTTGGCACCAAAATAGAACAAAACATTGCTATACCGAATCCGAAACTATGGGATACGGAAACGCCCTATTTGTACACCGCAAATATGAAATTGTATGAAGGCAACACACTAAAAGACGAACAAAACATTCGTTTTGGCGTGCGAAGTGTGGTTTACGAACGTGGTAAAGGTTTGGTGCTAAATGGCAAAGTTACCAAGTTTAAAGGGGTGTGTCTGCATCACGATTTGGGGCCGCTTGGCGCCGCGGTAAATAAAGCAGCATTAAAACGCCGGCTCACTATTTTAAAAGATATGGGTTGTAATGCCATCCGTTCGTCGCACAATATGCCATCGATGGAGCAACTGGAGCTTTGCGACGAAATGGGCTTCCTTTTCCTGGCCGAAAGTTTTGACGAATGGGCAAGGCCAAAAGTTGAAAATGGCTACAACCTTTATTTTAACGATTGGGCCGAAAAAGATGTGATAAATCTGGTTCGAGCAACACGCAACCACCCGTGTATTGTTATGTGGAGCTCGGGCAACGAAGTTCCCGACCAGTGGGGCAACGAAGGTGTAAAACTGGCAAAATGGCTGCAGGATATTTTTCACCGGGAAGACCCAACGCGCCCCGTTACCGTTGGAATGGACCAGGTAGGCAATACTCTGAAAAATGGATTTGGTGCTATCATGGATATTCCAGGGCTCAATTACCGTTTGCATTTATATGATGAAGCCTACGAGCGTTTTCCTCAAGGCTTTATTCTTGGCTCGGAAACCGCATCAACAGTAAGTTCCCGCGGAATTTACAAGTTTCCTGTGATAGAGGGAAAAATGATGAGATACGATGATTTCCAAAGCTCATCATACGATTTGGAAGCTTGTTCATGGTCGAACATCCCTGACGAAGATTTTTACTGGCAGGATGATTTTGACTGGGTAATTGGCGAATTTGTCTGGACCGGGTTTGATTACCTCGGCGAACCTACACCATATAACGAAGCGTGGCCATCGCGCAGTTCGTATTTTGGCATTTGCGATTTGGCAGGTTTACCAAAAGACCGCTACTACCTGTACCGCAGCCGCTGGAACACGGAAGACGAAACCCTGCACATTCTTCCGCACTGGAACTGGCAAGGCCGCGAAGGAGAAACAACACCTGTTTTTGTGTACACCAATTACAACAGTGCCGAATTGTTTGTAAATGGCAAAAGTCAGGGCATTCAGAAGAAAAGCAAGGAGACATTGCTGAACCGGAACCGCCTGATGTGGATGGATGTGACATACGAACCGGGAACTGTAAAAGTAGTAGCTTTCGACGACGATGGAAATGCCGTTGCCGAACAGGAAATTCACACCGCCGGAGCGCCTCATCACCTGCAATTATCAGCCGATCGAGAGCAGATTACTGCCGATGGAAACGACCTCAGTTACATCACCGTTTCAGTGGTTGACAAAGACGGCAACCTATGCCCTACCGCCACCAACCAACTGAATTTTAAAGTTAGCGGTGCAGGAAAATATAAAGCCGTTTGTAACGGCGACGCCACCTCTCTCGAATTGTTCCATCTTCCAACAATGAAGGCCTTTAGCGGTAAACTGGTGGTAACGGTTCAATCGCTTGAAGAGGCCGGAGAAATACAACTGGAAGTAAGTGGCGAGGGACTTGAACCTGCAACAATTTCGATTCAAACAAAACAGATTTAATACGACTAACTAATTATGAAAAAACTAATCTTACCAGCTATTCTAAGCTTGCTGCTGCTGGCATGCCAGCCTAAAACTAAAACAACAGAAACGCAGCCTGACCGTCCAAATATTATTTACATACTGGCCGATGATTTGGGTTATGGCGACCTGAGTTGCTACGGGCAAACGCATTTTTCAACGCCCAATATCGATAAGCTGGCCGCAAATGGCATGCTGTTTACCCAGCATTATTCGGGCTCAACGGTTTGTGCACCGTCGCGCTCGGCTTTAATGACCGGGCAACACACCGGCCATACGCCCGTTAGGGGCAACAAAGAATGGCAGCCCGAAGGCCAGTATCCCATGGCGGCCAGTGCTGTCACCGTGGCCGAAGCACTTAAAGAAGCTGGTTATGCCACCGGTGCTTTTGGCAAGTGGGGATTGGGTTATCCGGGCTCGGAAGGTGATCCGAACATGCAGGGATTTGACGAGTTTTATGGCTACAACTGCCAGCGAATGGGACATAATTACTACCCTTATCATCTTTGGCACAACCAGGAAAAAATTGTTCTTGAAGGCAATTCCGGTAAAAAAACGGAATCGTACGGACCGAAACTCATTCATAAAGAAGCGCTTCGTTTTATCGAAAACAATAAAAACCAACCGTTCTTTATGTATTATCCGTCCATAATCCCACACGCCGAATTGTTTGCACCTGAAGAGTATATTGCCAAATACCGTGACAAACTTGAGCCCGAAAAAGCTTACAAAGGAGTTGATGATGGCCCCAACTACAAACAGGGTGGCTACGGTTCGCAGCAGGAAACGCATGCAGCATTTGCGGCAATGGTTGACTACCTGGACATGCAGGTTGGTGAAATCGTTGCCAAACTGAAAGAACTGGGGATTTACGACAACACTTTGATCATTTTCACTTCGGATAACGGACCACATTTGGAAGGTGGAGCCGATCCTGAATACTTCAACTCAAACGGACCATTAAAAGGCTACAAACGCGATTTATACGAAGGCGGAATTCGGGTACCAATGATTGCAATGTGGAACGGAAAAATTAAAGCCGCCAGCACATCCAACCATATTTCTGCATTTTGGGATGTATTTCCTACCATTGCTGAAATTACCGGTATTTCTGCTCCCGACTCCATTGACGGAGTTTCATTTTTACCTACGCTGCTGGGCGAAGAACAAACGGCTCAGCACGATTATTTGTATTGGGAATTCCATGAATTGAAAGGCCGGCAGGCAATTCGTAAAGGCGACTGGAAACTGGTGCGATACAACGTTTTTACACCCGAAAAAACAACAACCGAATTATACAACCTGGCCACGGATGTGGGCGAAGAGAACAATGTTGCCAGCAACCATCCTGAATTGGTTGAGGAAATGATTGCGCTAATCGAAAAATCACATACTAAATCTGATCTTTTCAAATTCGGAAATGAAGAATAAACGGAACATTATGAGCAACAAAATCACATTTCTGCTTCTAATTGTGATTACATTGTTATCGTGTGAGCCCCAAAAACAAGAGGTTTCAAAACCCAATGTTCTTTTTATTCTGGTTGACGATTATGGCTACACCGATTGCAGCGTAATGGGCAGCAAATACTACGAAACACCCAACATCGACCGTATTGCCAACGAAGGGATGCTGTTTACCGACGGCTATGCAGCTTGTCAGGTTTGCAGCCCGTCGCGAGCCAGTATTTTAAACGGGAAATTCCCCGCCCGACATGGTATTACCGACTGGATTGGAGCAAAAACAGGCGAAGATTGGAGCAATACAGGCCGGGCTACAAAACTGCTTCCTCCGGAGTATGTCCATCATCTTGAGCACAGTTACACCACATTGCCCGAAGCAATGAAGGAAGCTGGTTATAAAACTTTTTTTGCCGGCAAATGGCATTTGGGCGAAAAAGGGTCGTGGCCCGAAGATCATGGTTTTGACATCAATAAAGGCGGTTGGGATGTTGGTAGTCCAATTGGCGGTTATTATGCCCCCTGGGAAAATCCGAATCTGCCGAGTGGCCCCAATGGAGAGAATCTCACCATGCGCCTGGCAAAAGAAACTGTAGAATTCATCAAAAACCATAAAGACACCGCTTTTTTCGCTTACCTATCGTTTTATGCGGTACATGGCCCCATTCAAACCACACAGGAGAAATGGGCAAAATACCGCGATAAAGCCGAAGCAATGGGAATTGCCGAAACCGGATTTGAAATGGGTCATTTTCTACCCATCCGTCAACATCAGGACAACCCCATTTATGCCGGGTTGGTAGAAAGCACCGACGACGCAGTTGGTTATGTGCTGGATGCCCTGGACGATTTAGGTCTGGCAGAAAATACAATAATCTGCTTTACCGGCGACAACGGAGGAGTGGCGGCCGGCGATGCTTTTGCCACCTCGAATAAACCCTTGCGTGGCGGCAAAGGATATCAATACGAAGGCGGAATTCGCGAACCATTCTTTATAAAAGTTCCTGACCTGGGGAACGGGCAAACCTGCAACACTCCTGTTACCGGAACCGATTTCTACCCAACAATTCTGGAACTTTGCGGTGCTGATTTAAAACCGGAAGAACACAATGATGGAGTGAGTCTTGTTCCGCTTTTAAAAGGCGAGTCGCTTGCCGAACGCCCTTTAATCTGGCATTACCCGCATTACGGGAACCAGGGTGGCGAACCATCATCAATTATCCGTTTGGGCGATTGGAAGCTTATTCATTATTACGAAGACGGCCGGGAAGCTTTATATAATTTGAAAAACGATTTAAGCGAAACCAATGACCTGGCGGCAGAGTATCCGGAAAGAGTAGAACAATTGAGCCAACAACTTTTTGCCATGCTGGAAGAAATGGGCGCTCGTTACCCAACACAAGATCCAACGTGGACAGCAGAGCGCGAAAAAGCTCATCTGCAAAAGGTTATTGATAAAAGATGGCCGGCACTGGAAAAAGAACGGCTTTGGATGCTCTCAGAGGATTTCGATCCGGGTAATAACTGGTGGGGAAGTAAAATAACAATTGACTAAGCAAAATATAGTCATATTTTATATCTTTTACGTCTTAATAAAACAGTACATTTTCTAATGTCTCAATAAACAACAGACAAAACAGCACATAATTTAAACCACATAACCAATGGAAAGAAGAAATTTTATTCGAAACACAGTAGCGGGCAGCCTGGCATTTAGCGGTATTTCCGGAATTGCAAGTGCAGCAACGCCAGATTCAAAAGTGTCAAATTCCGCTAAATTTAAGCTGAAATACGCTCCGGGGCTTGGAACCTTCCACGAGCATGTTGGACAAGACCCGATTGAAAACCTGAAGTTTATTGCCGACCAGGGTTTTACTGCATTTTTTGACAATGGCCTGATGTGGAAACCGGCCGAAATGCAGGAAAAAATTGGTAACGAAGCAGCACGGCTCGGACTCGATATCGGCCCGTTTATCGTTTATGCCGATCACGGTTCCAAATACGCTGTTACTGATGATCCTGTAGTAACTAAAATGCTGGTAGATAAAACAAAAGAGGCTCTTGATGTACAAAAAAGAACAGGTGCAAAAACAGGACTGATAACATTCGGTATATACGACGAAAAAATGGATTGGGATTATCAAACCATCAATGTAATCAATAATATGCGCGCTTGTTGTGATGTTGCCGGAACAACCGGACTGGATTTGGTTATGGAACCACTAAATCACCAGGTTGACCATCCAAAATTATTCCTCACAAAAATGGCGCAGGCGAAAATGATATGCGTAGCCGTTAATCATCCAAGTTGTAAAATTGTTGACGATCTGTATCATCAGCAAATTACCGAGGGTAACCTCATTATGAACATGGATATTTGCTGGGATTATATTGGTGCATTTCATTGTGGCGACAACCCCGGACGTAAAGAACCCGGAACCGGTGAAATTAACTTTGTCAATATCTTCAAACATATGCACGACAAAGGCTACAAAGGAACAATTTGCGCCGAGCATGGTAAAAGTATTTCCGGAAAAGAAGGCGAAATAGCATTTATTGAAGCCTACCGGAAAGCTGATTCTTTTGAAGTTTAAGAGTTAAAAAAGTAGATAATTGAAAAAGGTGGTTTGTTAACAAACCACCTTTTTTCATTTATGTTTAATCTAAGAGGAGGGTAGGCAGTTTACGGCAACACTACCGAAGAACCGCCAAATATTTTGTATTGGTTAGTATGTCCTTCTCCGAACGTTTTGCAAAGATCGTTCGACATTTGATAAACGCAGCTTCAAATCGTAAAAATTAAGCTCCATATTGTAAAAAGCATATACCTATACCAATAATTTGTACATTTACAGCACAACTTAATTCACAAATGATTCAAACTATTGCTCTATTGTCTCCCATTTACGTTACCTTATTTTGGGGCATAATATTTTTAGTTCAAAAAAAATCGGACAATGCCCCACGGTGGACACTAGGCCTGTTTTTAATTTTTGCGTGCTTTTTATATATCTCTCATGCCATATTTTTTTCGAGACTGTATCACCTTTATGCCTTTTTCGAAAGTATTTATTTATATATCGGACTGTCGCTCTACCCTCTTTTTTACACTTATATTTTAAAACTAACAACCCTTAGCTTTAAAACACCCCGTCATTTATTTCATTTTATACCCGGGGTTCTTTTTGGAGTAGTTTCGCTGATAATAACCTTTATACTTTCGCCCGAACAACGCATATATTATGTTAAAGTAATTCTCATCGAAACAAACCTGAAAGCCATAAATTTCAACACTTTACCCGGAATAAAAGGATACATCTTTCTGCTCAGCCGAATAGTTTTTATTCTTCAAACAATAGTTTATCTGATGCTGGTAATTCGACTCTCCAACAAACACAATAAAACCATTAACCACTATTTCTCGAATACCGAAGGCAAAAAAATGAACTGGGTACGTAACCTGAGTATCCTTGCTTTTGCCGTATCGGTTGCAGCTATAGCTTTTGCGCTTTTAGGAAGAAGTTATTTTGTTCATCATAACCTTTCGCTTCTTATTCCTTCAATTTTTTTCACCACAATATTTTTTCTGATCGGTTACAAAGGAAATATGCAGCGCGAAATCTTTGAAATGTTATACGAACAAGAGGAAGACAATGCGGACAAGGAGATTTCGGACAGCCCTGAAAATGACTTAAAAACACGACTTTTAAAACTATTTGAACACGACAAAATATACCAGGTTAACGAACTGAGAATAAGTACGGTTTGTGAATCGCTACTTACCAACCGCACCTACATTTCGAAATTGATAAACGACGAATTTGAAATGAATTTTAATGAGTTTGTAAATAAGTACCGGGTTGAAGAAGCCAAACAGCTTTTGCTTTCGCGGGAAAACAACAAATTTACGATGGAATATATTGCCCAGCAAGCCGGCTTTGGTTCGGTTGCGTCATTTTCGCGGGTGTTTAAAGAAATT
Source organism: Draconibacterium sp. (assembly GCF_041583095.1). Taxonomy (NCBI): domain Bacteria; kingdom Pseudomonadati; phylum Bacteroidota; class Bacteroidia; order Marinilabiliales; family Prolixibacteraceae; genus Draconibacterium; species Draconibacterium sp. Next base: position 12,521 of record NZ_JBFHGM010000055.1, on the reverse strand, counting down.
GAGGGAATAACTCCGGGAAAATATCGCGAAAAACAAAATAATTCGTTTGAATGAGAACGCGGGGAGCGATTCTGGTCTTTAAACATTACAGCCTTAACAAATATTTCTGCTTCGCAAATAGATAAAACTCAAACCATTAATTGCTATTTTTATTCAACCAAAATATGGCTCCGGTTTGTATGAAAAAGACATAAGTTATTCCTCCGGCAGAAAACCAATTTAAAGCACGTAATAAAGAAGCATTGAAAGCGAATTACCATCAAATAATAAAATGAAAAAGAAGAAGAAAAGATCCATTACCGGGAAAATAATTATTGGAAGCATAGCCTTAATTTTTCTCACTTACGGTTGTTTTTTGAGCCTGTTGTGGCTGGGCGGAACAAAAACGCAGGCCAGGGTACTGAATTTCAGAAGAGAAATGGGCGAACGTAACGAAACCATTCGCAATCAGTATACCTACACCTATGATTATGAATTTACCATTTCCGGGAAAGAGTATTCGGGGAACTCGAAAAAAGTTAAAGGGCCGCTTTTTTTTAAAAATCAGGGAAACACCTTTATTACTGTTCATTATTTGGGGTGTTGTCCAGCTCTGAATGCCCCTGCTGATGATTTTAAACCCTGGTACAAAATTCTTATTTATTTTGCTGTAGCCATAGTTTTAGGCTATTTCATAAAAAGAATGTAATAAACACCTAACTATTTTCTTTTGTCTTTAAGCTTGTTAGCCATCCGCATTCTTTCAATGAGGGGTTTGGGATCGAATTCTATAGGTAGTGGAAGTTTGATTTCTTGAACATGACGCCAGGTACGGTCGGTATAGAAATAAGCTAAATGCAGTCCATAAAATGGAGTTTTTATGGCTTTTATTTTGGTCAATCCCGATAGAGGATAATCCCAATTATGAAAATAACCATTGAAATAGGCATATTTCTCTCCTATTAAAATTTGCCTATCTCCTTTTAAATTTTTACGGTAGTAATACCCAGGAAAAAAGCGTGAAGCCATAAAAACTGCGAATACTATTGAACCAATAATTATAAGAAAACCGCCCCTTTCGTCCGACTCGAGAAAAAACAAAAACGGGATAGTAAATATCAGGAACAAAATGCCAACGACCCACATTATTGCTTTGTTTTTTTCCTTACTCTCAGCTTTTAATGTGGAGGCATAATTATGCAGCATTTCATCATCCAACTTTAAATGAACCAAAAGCTTTTCCCCACTTTTCAGTTTGTCCATTTTTTTTGCCCGGTTTCGAAATATAAGTGCAGTAATGGCAAAACTTATGGTTAAAAAAATGGAGATAAATGCCAGCGCCCAGGCTTTGCTTAACGGATTTCCATCAGTAAATGGAAGTATCATTAACACTAGAGTTACTAGTGTAAGAAAAGTAAAAATGCGGGCCGTAGCACGTTGTTTGTTTTTTAATGCTGGAAACTTTTCGTTCATATTTTTCTGATATTAAAATTTTATTTCAACAAGGGACATCCACAATTCCGGCAGGTATTTTCTTCAATGCTATGCATAAATGCACAAGCGTTACAAAAAATTATTGTATCGCCTGATTTATCAAATTTCTCGTATGATTTTAGCCGCTCGTGCCACCTGACTCTTTCGCCAATTTGATAATAATTAAAAAGGGTAGCATCGTTTTCGCTCCTTATTTCGTGTACTTTCCCGGTTTCGCTTTTGATATACACGGTGTAAACGATACATTCAGCTTTCGATCCCTGATAGCCAATGTCTTTCAATACAATTTTAGTTTTTTTGTTTACCACCGTTCCATCCCAACTTCGCTTTTGTTTTGAAAGGCCGGAGAAAAATCCAACAACAACGAACATCAACCCAATTCCCAGCCCAATTTGAAGCGCTTCCGGATTGTCCATTTCATCGCTAAATGCGCCATAAAGGAAAAATCCTGTAATTACCATGGCGGCAATAATCAACGAAAATTGAAACTTCCATTTTTGGCTGTTTCTTATGTACTTGTCAAATGATGGGTCGTCTATTTTATGCGAATACACCACGTGCTTATTGCGTTATTGCTAACTGTAAAAATTTTAGTTCATTCTATTTTCTCAAAATGTGACCTTATACAAAACGATTGCTCATATAAGACCCTAATTTTTATCCTCTTTTTACAGTTTTGTTCCATTCCATTTTGAAGTAGGAGCACTATCGTTGTATCCCCATTTCCCCTGAAATGAACTAAAATCGTCGGAGAAAACAAACTGCAAGCGTCCTTTACCGTTCGATTGTGTCCAGGTCCCGGTAAGTGTTTGCCCATTTAAAGTACCTTCAAGTCTTCCATCTTTGTATTTGTATGTTCCGGTAACCTGGTTTCCATTAATGTGTAATGTAAGTTCGTTAAAGTCTGATTTATAAGTTCCCTCAATTTTAGTATTAGCATTATTTTGTACCACAGCACCATTGCTGCCCTTGTTCTCTCCGAATAACGGAAATAGCCCATCGTAATTCTCGGCAACTTTTACTCCATCCCACTTTCGGGTTGGAGTTTCATCGTTATATCCCCATTTACCTTTAAATGCCGAATAATTTGAGTTAAAACGAAACTCCATTTTCCCTTTTCCGTTGGTTTGAGACCATGTACCTGTAAGGATGTGATCTCCTATTTTACCTGCTATTCTTCCTCCCTTATGTTTGTATTCTCCAGTAAAGTCTTTTCCATTTACGTAAATTACCATTTTATCAAAATCGGTGTTGAAAACACCAAGAATACCTTCGTATGGAGAAGAACTTTGAACGCTCTCCGAGGATGCGTTTTTTTGGGGTTGATTGGTGCTGGCAAGCTCAACAGGCCTGTGACTATCTGTACTTGCACTATTACTCACAACAAAACTTACCGATGCAACTTCTTTCCCATTACTATCCGTATCGTGCATTCTAAGGTCATAGTTTCCTTCTTTCATAGGAGCTGTAAACGTTAAACTACCTGATGTCCTTTTTTTCAGGTACTGATAACTCAAATCATATTTATCGTTTACACCCTCATTTCCGTGTGGAATCCCGGATGGTATAATACCAACCCAGGCATTATCCGCATAAGATGCTGAAGCAGAAAAATTAACGTTTATTGATGCTCCGGGCTTAAACTGAGAGTTTGCCAATTGAAGTGTTTGTCCGTAAACTGCTAAACAGAAAACAGAAAGAAACAGCGTGTAAATTGTTCTTTTCATGATCGTAATTTTTTTTATCCTTTATTAAGGCTTTGAATTTTGTAATCAATATTTCTAACAGTGTGAATCAAGGTATTGAAATAATTATCCACCGGAGCAATCAAAACCTTACCTGTCCCGGAGAAAGTATTAACCAGCCCCTCGCCGGAAAGTACAGTAGAAAAAATTCCACGAGTGGCTTTGGTAACTTTTAAATCGATACCCGATGTTCGAGCAACAGCAAAATTGCCGTCAACCACCAATTTGTCGTTTACAAGCTCCACTTCTTCCAACGGACCTGCAGAATTGATAACTACTTTGCCGGTTCCGGCCACCACTGTTTGAAACCATTTTTCGCCCGAAAACATGGCACTGATGGCCCGGTTGGTGTAGGCTCCGATTTCAATTTCCAGCTCCGATGCGTAATACGCTCCCTGGTCAAGAATCCACTCATCGTTTTGCAATTCGAGAATGGTAAATTCACCAAACGAAGGTGTCAGGAAAACTGTTCCCGTTCCGGTAATTACGGGCTTCACCACTTTTTCTTTGGTAATCATCGATTTAAAAAATTTTCCCATCCTCGGAATATTTGATTGCAATTCCAGGGTTCCCTGCATGTAGTGCATGGCGCCGGCTTCGTAACGAAACGATGCATTTTCCAAATCTACTTTCACCATATTCAGGCGTTCGCGGTTTACCACATCAAAAGTTACTTTGCCCACAGCGGGCCGTTGCGCGGGTGCAGCCTGGCCTATTGAATTTCCACACGAACCACAAAAAGCTGCTCCGGCTTTTACTTCGTTTCCACAATTTGAACAAAATGCCATATCTCTTATTTTTTTAGGTTTCCTTTCATATAGTCAATCCACACAAATCCTTTACAAACAGTAAATAATTTAGCTTCAAAATACTTCTCGCTTTTTAAATCCAGTATTACACGAGTCGTGCAATCCTCTTCAACAATGTTAAATGTGTACACATTCCCTTCTTTCTGAGGATTATACTGTTTAAGGTAGATCAGATCTTCTCCTGGTTCATATTCTGCTGAAGGGGCATTTACCGCTCCAAGCTGTATTGATCGTTTATACTCTTCTTCCAGTTTTCGAACAGCACTTATTCTTTTTGCTGCATTTCTTTCTTCTGCCTGCTTTTTCGCCTCTGCGTCTCCGAGAGTCAGATTCGCAATCTCATTCATAAAGTTATACAGCTCCGAGGCTTCATGCTCTGATATTTGCCAGGGGCCATCTGCCAGTTCCTTTTTCATCTGAATAATTACAGGAACCGTACCGTTTTTAGCCTGAAACTTAAAGCTTTGTTTGACTTCCTCAAACTCGTCTTCTTCTTCATTAACCGGAATAAAAAGTGTGGCTTTGGCAGGCATGCCTGCATCGATAAAACCGGCGTAGGTGCACGGAAAATCCATTTGAGCCTCTTCGTTTAAAAAGCCTTCCCACAGTTTTTCAATTTCTTTTTCGGCTACGCTAAAGGCCACTTTAAAACCTTTGTAGTTTTTGGCATCTTCCTCATCTTCCAAATCCAGTGTGCATTTAATTTTATATTGGGTATTCAGCATTTTTGCCAGATTCGAGGCATTTTCCTGCATCTCTTCACGCGCCCTGTACAAGTAATTCTGATGTAAACGCTCAACTACCGGCTGAATGTATTGAAGGATATACACCCGGAATTCTTTGTTTAGATCATCTTTCATTTTAGCGTTTATTCCGGCATCAAATGTCCAGCCATGCTTTTGAAGCTCGGCCTGAATAATGGCCCGGTCGAAACTGGAATCCCAAAAATCCTGGATGTATTCCTGAATGACTTGCTCTACGATTTCTTCAAACTTCGATGCATCTTTGGCATCTTCCATGCGCCAGTAGATTTCTTTTTTCCACCAGCGTAATTTTTTTCCACCTTGTGTGCGCTGGTAGTAGTTAAAATTATCGAACACTGCCCGATACAGTCTGGTTCGGCCGGCAATGGCTTCGTTGGCAAAGGTTGTTAGGGCATAATCGATTGCAAAAACACCAATAAAGGCAATATTTAAAGCCCTTGTATTGATGATTTTCCCGGCTGCAAAATTGTAGGTGTTTTTAAGGGTTTCGAGCACTGCCTTTTCTTTGTTCCCTTTTTGTGCATCCATAACCGAATTTACCAGTGCCAGTCCATAACCCAGGTTACCCACCATATTGTTAAAATCTGATAACTGCGACATATCCAACACATTCTCGGCAAAGGACAGTCCGGCTGCTTCCAGCCCATACAATTCCAGGGCGGAACCCCAGCAGGCCGCCAGGTAATCATCGCTTTGTTGTTGCATAACTTTGGCTGGATCGTAGCCTTCCAAAATCTGCACCTGCGAAGTTGAAGTTAACCGGCCCCACAATTTGTAGCTTTCATCAGCCACAGTCATAAGCGGATCGTGCGCCAGTTTAATGGTTTGGAAGGTAAAGGCAAACATGGATAAATGATTGGTATAAGCCCGTATTTTACGAATACCCGGATCGTAATAACAAAGTACCTGTTTCCATTCTTTCCCGCTGGGTGAAAAACACTGGGCAAAATGTTGTTTGGGATTAAAACCTGGCGGAACATCGTATTGAATTTCAATAACATCATCAAGCTCGTGCATGTCACCCAGGGTAATGTCAAGCACTTCGCTGGCCGTTTTTCCATTAGGTAAAGTCACCGCTTCCAGTTTTTTTATTTCAAGTTGCTCTTCACCATCAAACATACCAGCAGGTAAAACAACAGTAAGGTTATCGGCAGCTTTTATAATTGCATGGGTGGAGTCGGTATTCACCTTTTCGTTGTACAAACTTTGCAGTGCTTTGGCTTTTGTGACTTTTACAGTTTGTTTTTTCGTTGTACTTTTTAATGGTCGTTCGTTTGTTTGTTCCGAAAAAGTTTCGCCTTTGTATTCGTTCCACCAGTCGGTGGTGTAATAAAGCGCAGCCACAAGGCCAATCAGCAAAACAATTAAAATCAGGATTGATTTTAAAAGACACCCCAAACAGCCCCGTTTATTCTTTTGGCGGTTTTGTGGTGGCGGCTGATAGGCAGCCTGTTTATTAAGAGGTGGTTTTGGCCCGCCCGTAATAATTTTTCGGCCTTCTTTGGTGTATTTGGGTTCTTCGGTTTTGGGTTCAGGACTGCTTACTGCATTTTCACCCTTAAGCGAAGTACCACACGATCCACAAAACCTGGCCCCATCGGTTATTTCTTTTCCACAATTTGAACAGAATGGCATAATTGTATTTATTTAATTTTTGTTCCTTTTATATCCATATAGTTAAACCAGTAAAATGTACCTTTCGATGTCGTGAATTCCTGACTACCAATAAACTTACCTTCAAAGTTTTTATCATCAACAAGCCTTAACACATAGGTTGTTTGATATTTATCACTCTTCTGTTTTGGAGCAATAATAAAGAGGTTGTTCTTTTTTGTAAACGAATAATTTTCGGGGTTTAATTTTAAAGTAATTTCATCGTCTACATATTTCGAAGGGTGGCTTGAAAAAACAGGATTACTAAGCGTTTCTGCTATTTTTTTCTTGAAATAGCTCTCTGTTTCAGATTTAGTATCAAAATTGAGTACATCTCCCTCAACTGTATTTTGTGGCACATTCATCGTCGACCATTCACCGTATGGAAAATTTCCCAAATCCTCTTTAATAAGAACTTCTATTTCTTTTGATTTTGAATTGGTATTGCCCAAACAATCCTGTACTTTAATATTCACACTTTTCTTCCCCGGTTTTTCCGGTGCTTCCCAATACACGGTTACAATATCATCTGAAATATTCCCGGATAACTCGCCAATAGTTTTGTAATAGGGTATTCCTCCCTGCACCGACACAGAGATTTCAATTGCTTGTCCGATATAAACCTTTTCCGGGGCACTAACGGAGGTAATGGATAAGTCTGGTGCATTGGTAATTTTTGCATCAATTGCTTTTATAAGTTGCTGCGTTATTGCAATGGCTTTTAATTCTTTTATCTCGGGATAGGTTTTCGCTCCATTTTTCAGAATGTTTAGTGCTTCAGCCGCATATTTTTTTGCATGGTTTAATTCAACACCTTTCGTATAATAATTTAAGGCATCGCGATAAGGATATCGTGCTGAATTAATGATCTGGTTTATTTTCTCATTACGTTCAGCCTCCTTTGCCCTCTGCTCCAACTCGTTATGTAATTGCAGTAGCATTTCAACATTGTCGAAGTTATGCCCAACAATAAACTGTCTGAGCTTGTTTAACAGGAAATTAGCTTTGTTCAGGTTTCCTGATTGAATAAGGTGGCTAATGTTTACGAGCTGGCGGCGAACCAAAATTGAATTATTAATTTTTTCGTTTAATTCAGCATTCTCAGCAGCTTCTTTTTCTTTTTCAAGCATCGCAATTTCGGTATATAGCGTTGAAACACGATTGGCGGTAAAGGCAATTACCAAGCCCGGCCCCAGGCCTCCACCCAGTGCTGCACTTGCTGCTCCTGCCCCTGTGCTAACACCATAATCAATAATTTTCCCGGTAGCATTTATAGCTTTAACCTCGGGTTCGTCATCACTGTAATAAATATCATAGGCATCGCTTAACACAAAAACACCATCAACAAAGGTTCCTACATACTTTCCAATACCTTCGGTGGCTTTATCCAGGTTTTTAATGTCTTTCCAATCGCTGGATACCTTGTCTTTAAGCAGATCGTAAAAAGCCCTCGCCTGGTTCGGATCCAATCCACTTGCTTCGCTTCTGAGCTTCAGCAACAAATCTTTCGACACTTTGCCGGTTTTTGCCAACACATCGTCAATTTCCTGCAATGTTTTTAAGGTAGCATTTCCTGCTTTATCGCCGGCTCCATAAACAATTTGTTTTAAGGTCTTTGCGTCAACTTTTATGCTTCCCGAGACTTCGCGGGCATAATTTTTTAACTGGCTGGTTGATAAGGCTGAGAGTTTTTGCAAGTTCGTTTTGGAAGCCGATACAAATCGATCGGCTAGTGCCTGAACCTGCTTTTCATCCAAGCCTTTCGCCGACTCCCAGAATTTTGTCATGGCTTTAGTAACTGCCTGACTTTTCCGCTCTGCTTCAAGGGCTTTAATCAAATTGGCTTCAATAGCTTTAACAGTTTCTGCTTTTACAAATGATTGTGCTGTTGCCGACGCTTCTTCAGTTTGCGATTTTTGCTTTTGTGCATTACAAACACTAAAACTAAGCATGCATATAATAATCAAACAATAATGACGTAAAATCCTCATGATACTGTTCTGTTAATTTTTACTGTTTTTCTGTAAATACTCCAGTTCCCACTCTGCTTGAACAGAACCGTTTTCCGCGGCTTTTTTTAATAGCTCCCTTGCTTTCTTTGTGTTCTTTTCTACCCAAATTCCCTGTTCATAGTAGTCGGCCAACCGAACCATTGCATTTGGATCTCCTTTAGACACCAGCTTTTCGTAATAGTCAAAAGCTTTATAAGGATCAGGATCGACATCAATTCCATAGCGGTATTTATCTGCACTGCTATTGTCGTTTGGATCTAATACAACCTTTTTCGCAGCTGCAGCATCCTTTCGGGCTGTTTTGTTTCTGTTTTCCGGAAGATGGCTTACATCACCTTCCTCAATATCCACAATTCCGGGAATATCTGTATCCGATAAGCTGTTATTAACCTCCTTCTCAACACGTATATCACTATTGGCATCTGCACCATCTTCATCAACAAATAAAACATTTACTACAATTATTAGCAGAGTTGCTCCCAGAACAATGGCAATAAGAATTAATAAGGTTCGAAAAAAGCACCCCAGCGGACCTCGTTTTTTCTTCTTTAGACTTTTCTTTGACGCTGGTTTAGCAGATGCCTTTTTAGGCTGCCCTACTTTGGGGCCGCCCGTTATGATCTTCCGGCCTTCTTTGGTAAATTTTTCTTCCTTCGGTTCTGGGTTTCGTTGTGTTGGAGGCGCAGTTTTTGGCTCGGTTTTACCTGTTACGGAAGCGCCACAACCGGAACAGAATTTCTCATTTTCTTCCAGCTCCTTCCCACAGTTTGGGCACTGGTTTTGGCCTGCTAATTGGTCTTTCCCGCACTTCCCGCAAAAGCGTGCTCCTGCCGAAAGTTCGTTTCCACATTGCGTACAGAATGGCATAGTTTAAGTATTGTAATGTTAAGTATTAATCGTAGTCGTCATCATCACCACCGTAGTCGTCGTAGTCGTCGTCATCGTATCCTCCTCTGCTTCTTCCTTTTTTCGACTTACCGAAAATTGCCACATATACAGCAAAGCCAATAATCACAATTGTTCCCGGAATTCGAATTGCTTCCTTTAATTTTTCCTCAGCATTGTCATCCACCTGAAACCAGATAACAGTTGCCAGAACAGCTACTAAAACAATGATAATAGCAGCAATAATCAAGCGCTTGAGCAGTTTTGATTTTCCGGTGTTCATTTTCCCGGAATACGATCCTTTTGATACGATTTTATGGGGTTCCGGCTTTTTACTTTGTTGATTGATTTGTTCTGTTAAGAGCTTCGATCCACACTGTTCGCAAAATGTAGCTTCGGCATTATTCATTTTACCACACTGTGAACATGCTGTGTTTTGAAGGTTTTCAACAATATTATTTTCAAGATTTTCACCACAATGAGGACAAAACTTAACGTTTGGCTCTATCACATTGCGACACTTTGGGCATTGATTTTGGCTCATGGATTTTAAGATCAGTTGATTGTTTAAAAATATAACATTTCATTTAAATACTGAACTTAAACACAATATTGTTATGCGCAGTTACAACCTTTTGTTACTGTAATTATCTTTTGCGTAAACTCTTACCAAAATAAAGCCGCTAAATCCTGAAAGAAAATAGGCATAATTTAATGGACCAAACAAGTATAAAAGCGTTTTAGAAAAACACAATTATTCGTATTGAAGTGCCTCAATCCCGATACGCTTAGCTATCGCGGATCTCCGTCTTAATCATATCGTAAGGCTTCGACCGGATTTCGACTGGCCGCCCTGTACGATTGAAAACTTACTGTAAACAATGCGATTACCAATGCCAATACTCCGGCTACCACAAAAATCCACCAGCTTAAATCGGTTTTGTAAGCAAAATTCCCAAGCCATTTATCCATGGCAAACCATGCCGCCGGACATGCAATTACAAAGGCCAGTGCTACCCATTTGATATAATCTTTGTTTAGCAACGTCAATATCTCGGAAACACGCGCACCATTAACTTTTCGCACACCAATTTCTTTGGTACGGTTTTGTGTAATAATCAGCGCCAGGCCAAACAATCCCATGGAGCAAATAAACAAGGCAATAAGCGTAAAAACCGAAAGCAAACGTGCCTGCAGCAGCTCGGCTTTATACACCCGTTTGTACATGGCATCAACGTGCTCGTACTGAAACGGATATTCGGGAAACAGATCGCCCCACACTTTCGACATATCTGCCAGTGCTTCGTTTTTCATTCCGGGTTTAAACGAAACCACAAAGTTTAGAAGCCACAATTTATCGCGTTTAAAAAGCACCAGCGGCTCTACCTGTTTTCGTAAACTCGACAAATGAAAGTCTTCAACCACGCCAATAATTTTACCTTTTGGAATGGTAATTCCCGATCCCGGAGATGAAAAAATAAGCTTGAAATCTTTGCCGATAATATCCTCCGGATCTGAATAATGCAGGCGTTTCATGGCCGCTTTATTGATGATGTATTCGCCCAAACCTTCATTGTCTTTGTTGTTTTCCGAAAAATTGGTCCCGGCCAAAAACTGCAGGTTGAATATCGATGCAAACGAATAATCGCACGGAAAAACACCAATGCCATCAGAGTTCTGTTCGGGATCTTCCGACTCGTAAGCTTCCATTTCAAACGGAAACATATCGTTTGCCTCGCCACCCGGTGGTTCCATCATGGCAGAAACTGACTCGATGCTGTTGTATTGCAGCAATTCCTCTTTAAGCACACCAAACTTTTGCTGAATGCTGGCATGAACCGATTCGAAACAAATCACATTGTCTTGCTGAACGCCCATACTGTTTTTTAGCGCGTAGTTGGTTTGCCGCGAAATAACAATTACGGTAATGATTAAAGCAATGGAAAATGCATATTGAAAAACGATTAAAACACGGCTGACACCATTTCGATGTACCGCCACAGCAGATCCTCTGCTTGCCCCCAACCGAATAGAAGAGAAAACCGATTTCAGAACAGGAAGCATACCAAATACCAGCGTTAATAAACTGAATGCCAAAACCAACAGAATAATTGTTGTGGAGTTACCGGCCAGCAAATTCAGCTTATAAAAACGAATGATTCCGGTATTAACCGGCACCGACAGTAAAACGGTAAAAAACAAGGCGGCCGCAAGAATACAAACCCCCTCGAAAAAGAAGTATTTAACCACCGCACTTTTTGAGGACCCCAACAACTTGTTTATAAACAGGTATTTTGCACTGAAACCGCTCATTCCAATATTCAGGTTGGCGTAATTACTTATTGAAATTAGCAGCAAAATAAAAGCGGCAATAGCCAGCACATAAACGTTTCGGATGTTGCTGTTTTCCTCTATCTCGCGGAGTTTATGCGAGTTTAAATGAATATCGGAAATCTTTTGCAAATGCACTTCGGTATCCATTTCCTCCGGGTTGGTCTCGTTATTGTTTTTCAGGTAATCGTAAATTCCTGCAGTAACATTTTCAACAGTAGCATTTTCGTTTAAAACCAGGTAAGTCCAGGCCCAACCGTATGTAAACTGATCAGTAAGCGGAGTAGCCACAAAATCGGGATGAAAGTGACTGTTTGCCGGAAAGTCTTCCATTACTCCTGCAATGGCAAAATCCTGGTCTTCGCCGTAATACTGCCCTGATGGCAACGTCAACACCGCTCCCACCGGGTTAGTTTCTCCAAAAACCTTTTGAGCAAAACTTTGGGTAACAACCATTGATGCCGGATTTTCAAGCACGGTTTTTTTATTGCCAATCAACATTTTGGCATCAAAAACATTGAAAAAAGTACTGTCGCATTCAAAAGCCTGCGCCACTTTGTAGTACCGCTGATCGTATTTCATTAAACCGCCACGCACCGGACGCAAACGGACAAATTCTTCCAACTCCGGCAGCGCATCACTCATTTCATGAATATACCCGGGATTGACTATCCGCGCAAAGTGTTTTCCGCTGAAAAAATCGGGATCTGTTATCGTATAACGATAGGTGCGAGTCGATTTCTGATGAAACGAATCATAGGTCAGCTCATTTTTCAGAAACAGTGCGATAAATATTATCCCGGTTAAAGCCAGACCAAGTCCGATTATTTTAACCAGGTTTAAAAAGGG